>JAUXPP010000062.1 GCA_030683705.1 Polaromonas sp.
GGATGGAGCGCGCATTGGCCAGCGAGCAGAAGTCACCACCCGGGCAGGCAATCATGTCGGTCAGCAGGCGGATGTTGGGGCGTGCAAAGCCGGCCTTGCGGGCGGCCCGCCAGAGCTCGGGCAGCTCATCGCAGCGCACCCAGGGCAGCAGCAGGTTCTGGTCGTGGGTCACGCGCACCTCACCGGCACTGAACTGGTCGGCCAGGTCTGCGGCCGTGTCCAGCTGGTCGGCGGTCGCGTCACCGGGTGCCTGGCCCAGCCGTTTGAAAGACAGGGTCACGCAGCGCAGGTCGGGGTTCTGGTGCGGCGCCACGTTTTGCTTGAGCCAGCGGCTGAACTCGATGTCGTCCTCGGCGGCAGCGCGCAGGATGTTGGCAATCTTCGCATCGGCGCTTTTGCGGTCGCACTTGAGCGCGGGCGGCACAAAAGAGGCGGTGACACGGTCCAGCTCGGCCTGCGTGATGGTGTGCGGGCCACCGTCGTGATCCATGATCTGCTGGTATTCGGCTTCCACATCGTCGATGTACTTCTGGCCCTCGGCCTTGACCAGAATCTTGATGCGCGCCTTGTACATGTTGTCGCGTCGACCGTAGCGGTTGTAGACCCGCACGATGGCCTCGATGTAGTTCATGACCTGGTGCCACGGCAAAAACTCGCGGATCACAGTGCCGATGATGGGGGTGCGGCCCATGCCGCCGCCGACCAGCACCTTGAAGCCCAGTTCACCCTCCTCGTTGCGGATCAGGTGAAGGCCCACGTCGTGCCAGGCCGTGGCTGCCCGGTCTTCTTTTGCGCCAGTGATGGCGATCTTGAACTTGCGCGGCAAAAAGGCGAACTCGGGGTGCAGCGTGCTCCATTGGCGCAGGATCTCGCCAAACGGCCGTGGGTCGGCTATTTCGTCGACCGCGATGCCTGCGCGCTCATCGCTGGTGATGTTGCGTATGCAGTTGCCGCTGGTCTGGATGCCATGCATGCTGACGCTGGCCAGCAGGTCCATCACGTCGGCGGACTTGTCCAGCGGAATCCAGTTGTACTGGATGTTCTGGCGCGTCGTGAAGTGGGCATAACCGGCGGTGAGTTTGGACGCCACCGACAGGCCGCTTTTGAGTTCGACCGGGCCGAGCTTGTCCTGGGCCGCCTGCGCCTGTTCGAACAGCGCGCTGTTCGGCTGGTCGTACTCGCGGGCGATTTTCGCCAGCACGCGCACCTGCGCGCTTGACAGCTCGCCGTAGGGCACGGCGACGCGCAGCATGGGGGCGTAGCGCTGCACATACCAGCCGTTTTGCAGGCGCAGCGGGCGGAACTCGTCTTCTGGCAACTGGCCGGCCTGCCAGCGGCTCAGCTGGTCACGGTACTGGTCTGCTCTGGACTGAACAAACTGGCGGTCAAATTCTGTGTATTGGTACATGGCTGTCGGGGGAGGGGCAAAAATGGATTCAGATGACGATGAGCTTGACGCCGGCATAAGCCAGCAGCACGGAAAGCAGCGAACGTATCCAGCGGTCCGGCGTGCTGTTGACCAGCCGCGTGCCCAGCCAGATGCCGGGCAGCGAGCCAGCCAGCAACTTGGCCAGCAACACCCAGTCGACCGAGCCGATGGCCGCATGGCCCAGGCCCGCTACCAGCGTCAGCGGCACCGCATGAGCAATATCAGCAGCCACAATGCGCGGCAAGGGCAGGGCGGGGTAAAGCAGCATCAGCACAATGACGCCAATGGCGCCCGCGCCTACCGATGTCAGCGTGACCAGGCAACCGATGACCGCGCCAAACAGCACAGGCAGGGCCCAGTGCCGCGCCCGCGTGGCGACGGCCAGGTCTGCGGCAGAAATGGTGCGCGGTGCGGATTTGCCGTACACCGCCTTGTAAAGCATGGCGACGGCAGTCAGCAGCAGCGCCACACCCAGGGTGGTCGTCATCACCGCATGTGTGGCCGGGCTGGCGGGGCCGGCCAGGTGCAGCACGTACAGCGTGGCCAGCGAGGCAGGCACGCTGCCCGCAGCGGTCTGCCCGACAATTTTCCAGTCCACTATCCGGGCCCGGGCCAGGCTCACGGTGCCGCCCATTTTGGTGAAGGCTGCAAACAGCAAGTCGGTGCCAATCGCCAAGTGCGGCTTGATGCCGAAAAAGAAGATCAGCAGCGGCGTCATCAGCGAGCCACCCCCCACACCCGTCAGGCCCACCACCAGGCCCACGGCAAATCCGGCAAATACGAAGGCGAAATCATGCATAAGTCGCCCACTTTAGGGGGGGTACTTATAAAAACAAACTACAAATTAGTTCTTCGCTTATGCGAATAAGCTTATTCGCGTGCGGTGAAGCGGCTTGAACCAGGCGCTGCGATTTCGTGTCATCTGGACAACGCTGAGCGCTACACCTTGAAACAAGCCCGCATAATGCACCGCAAATCAACATTCATCGCGGGGCACCTTGACTCGAATATTCGTCAAGTTTTACGGATTCAGTGACGCCGAGCGCCATGCCCTCGCCACCGTGTTTCGACTGTCTGAATCGCACGAGGTGGCGTATTCGGCCTGGATGCCTCAGGCCACAGGCGAAACAGCCGAGCCCGACATCCTGCTGATTGACGGTGACAGCTGGGAGGCTGTGCTGGAGCTGGCCAAGCCCGAGCACGACGCGCTGAAACTGATCTGGGTCGGTGAGGCCCCACCCCTGCATGCCTGGCGCGTCTTCGCGGCCCCGGTGCGCTGGTCTGCGGTGCTGGAGGCGCTGGACGCCGAGTTTGCGCCGCTTACCTCGCAAGCGCTGTCGGCAGACCTGGCCCTGAGCGACGAGCATGACCTGGACGTCGTGCTGGACGAGGCCGATGACAACACCCAGCCAGCCGGGCTGGAGGGCGACGCCGAAATCACCCCGCCGCGCCGGGTGCTGTTGGTAGATGCCTCGCGCGATGACCGGCTTTATCTGCGCGCCAAGCTGGCTGCAGCTGGGCTTCATGAAGTGGACGAGGCGGCAACCGGCGCACAAGCGCTGGTTCTGCTGAACACCGATGCCTACCACCTGGTCACAGTGGATCTCGGGCTGACCGACATGGACCCCTGGCAACTGATCAAGGCGGTCGACAGCACCCGGCCCGCCATTGCCCACCTTTTTGTCACCGGCACCGCGCCGGGCTGGCAGACCGGACTTCGGGCCAGGTTCTCCGGCGCCGAGGTGTATCTGCGCAAGCCTCTGCATCCCGGCCAGCTCAAGGATTTGCTACAAAAAATATAGCTGCTTGCGACCGCGGGGTATGGGCTGGAGTCCGAAAAGACTCCGAATTTCGGAAACTCAAGCCCGGAAGCGCTGCGGCGACAAGGCCTGAGCCAGGCGCTGTTCCACCGGCAAAGGTTCGCCATGCAAGCGCGCCGCCAGCAACTCCCCGCACAACACGGCAAAACTCAGGCCGCGCGAACCCATGGCGGTGCTGACCCACAATCCTGGCCAAGCGCTGGCCTCAACCTGGCCCACCAGCGGCAGGCGGTCCGGCGCAGCGCAGCGCACACCGGCCCAGGCGCGTGCTGCGTTGCTTTGAAAGATTGGCGTCAGCGTTTGCGCCGCAGTTGGCAGCAGGGCTTGCAGGCGCGCAAGATTGGCCTGTTGATTGGAGGGCCGGATTTCGGTACTGTCCTGGTCGCGCTCGAAGGTCGCGCCTGCGAACCAGGCCAGTCCCTCATCGGTCGGCACGGCGGGAATGAAACTGCCACTACCGTTCACTACAAAAGGCGGAAAGCCTGCCTGGGTGGGCAAGCCGTCGTGTAGGCCCCAGGACATCTGTCCGCGAATCGCCTGCAGCGGCAGGCCGCCCTCCATCAGCAGGCGGCTGGCATGGCCAGCGGCGAGCACCACCATGCTGGCTCGCACCAAGCAGCGTCCTTGCAGATCCAGCACTTGCCATTGGCCGGTCTCCAGGTCTCGCTGCAATCGTGCGGCATGTATGCCGCCGCGCCAGCGTATGCCCGGCTGCCTGAGCAAGGCAAGCACCAGCCTGGCCGGTTTGATCCAGCCCGCGCGGCGGTGCCAGCAGGCGGGCCCGTCCTTCGTGCTGAGCCCGGCCTGCGTCAATTGCGCCTCGGACGCGATGTCGCTCCAGTCGCGGCCGGCGTCGGGCCAGTCTGCGGGCACGCCGGCACTGCCGTCCAGTCGCCGCTCCAGCACGCCGCAGGCCTGCCAGTCCGTGCCTGCCTGCAGCAGCGCTTCAGCCTGCTGCCAGGTGGCGCGCACGCCGCAGCGCGACAGCCGAGACAGCAGGCTGTCGTCGGGCGAGATATGCGGAACCAGCACGCCCGCCGGCAACCCCGAGGCGCCGCCTGCCGGCGCTGTTTGGCTGTCCAGCACCTCCACCTGCCAGCCCCGCCGCGCCAGGCTGGCGGCCACCGACGCCCCCGCGAGGCCAGCGCCTATCACCACGCAGCTTGAGGCGGCGGTTGGCGTGAAGTGTGGGGTCGACACCGCCTTGCGCGGCTCCCAGCGCGGGTCGAACTCGCCCTGCAGGTTGTCGCGCTTGGGCGGTTGGCCCGGTACTTTGCGCACGGTGAAGCCGCACTGGCTCAAGCCGTCGAGCACGCTGCGCGCAATCGTCCAGCTCGCGATGCGGGTGCCGCGCCGGCAGCAGCGCGCCACCGCCTTGAGCGTGTGTATGTTCCAGATGTCGGGGTTCTTTGAAGGGCTGAAGCCGTCGAGGTAAACAGAGTCGGCCTCGAACTGCTGCTCGCGCAGCACGGCCTGGGTGTCACCGATGCACAGACTCAGCAACACCCGGCCTTCTTCAAACACCAGCCGGTGCACGCCCGGCAGCAGGCCCCAGCACTGCGCCTGCAGTTGCGTGGCCAAAGGCAACAGTTCAGGGTGTGCAGCAGCGGCGCGCAGCATGTCGGCGGCGCTGGCCGGAAAGGCCTCGGTGGACACGAAATGCAGCAGGCGCGGGCGCGCCGGGTCGGCCTTCCAGGCCTGCCAGGTGACGAGGAAGTTCAGGCCCAGGCCGAAGCCGGTTTCGAGCATCCGCCACTGCGGCAGGCCGGCCCACGCGGCAGGCAGACCGCAGCCGTGCAAAAAGACCTCACGCGACTGCGCCAGCCCGCCCAGCTCGCTGCGGTAGCGGTCACCATAACGCGGGCTGTAGGGCGTGCCATCCGGCAACCACTCGATCAATTCAGCCATGGCTGCTAAAAGGCGCGGCCTTCGGACCCAGGTAAGCCGGGGCCGCGGAACCGGCTTTGCCGGGCCGCAGGCGCAGCGGCCCCCTCGGGGGGCAGCGCAGTACACGCAGTGACAAGCGTGGGGGTCCTATTGCGTGGGCGGAACGTAACCCTGGACCTTGTCAGCGCCGCTCCCGAAGAAATGATTCTCCATTTGCCGCGCCAGGTATTGGCGGGCACGGGCATCGGCCAGGTTCAGGCGGTTCTCATTGACCAGCATGGTCTGCTGCTTCATCCAGTCGGCCCAGGCCTCTTTGCTGACCTCTTCCCACAGGCGTTTACCCAGCGGCCCCGGGTAGGGCGGGAAGTCCAGGCCTTCGGCCTCGCGGCCCAGTTTGATGCAATTGACAGTGCGTGCCATGTGGATTTCTTTCGTGAGATGTCGTTATAGATAATTTGGGTATTAGAAACTGGCTTTTTATTCGTCTCTGTTTTGGCCCGGCCATCCCGGAATCCGAAAGCAGACCATGATCCCACGGCCTTATTTTATGAATGTTTCCACCCGACCGACATTGGCCGTTGTGCTGGCAGGGTCGGCCACCGGCGTACTGGACGTCCTTGCGGCAAACGGGGCGCAGGGCTGCTAAGCCGCCACAGCCCGATTTATGGACGAAATGGGCCGTTAGCCCTTAATCAGCAACCGCTAGAAGCTATCAAAAACATAGCACTTGTTTTCTGCCGCCAGGCCCCCACGTTCAGAGGCATGAACACGACACAAACGTCTTCGCTTCCCTCCAGTCTGACTGTCACCCATGTGCTGGCTGAGCTGCTGGAGCGGCTTGAGCACAGCGCCGTGCCGGTGGGTGCGGATCAATATCGCTCGATCGTGAGCCGCCTGGCCAGCGCCCTGAAAGAGGCAGAGCCCGGGCGCGAATTGGGTGCTTTGCTTGACTCCCACCCGGCCGCGGCCGAAATGTACGAAAATACCCATTACCAGCACGCGGGCCTTTGCCGTTCGCCGCTGGATCCGGCGCTGGCTGCCGAACGGCAGGCCAGGCAAGCCATAGAGCGCGCAATGCGCCAACCCAACCAAGGAACCACCCATGGCCAGAGCTGATGCCAAAACCACCGTCCTTGCCGACGGACTGCGTTACAAATCCAAGGTGTCGGGCTCCCCGTTTGTAGCGTCTGCCTCTTTCGGCGCCGCCACCATGTCGTGCTTCATGTGCGGCAAACACCGTCCGCGCTCGCAAATGGGCACACGCAAGGTGCTGGGCAAGTCCCACGCCGTGTGTGCACCGTCGTGCAAGGCGCTGGACGAAGCCAACAACGGCTGATCCAGCCTGCGCCGGGGCCAGATGACGCCATCCCTGCACATCGTATGCCCGCACTGCCACACGACCAACCGTGTCAGCAGTGCCGACCTGGCCAAGGCGCCGGACTGCGGTAGTTGCCACATGGCGCTGTTCACCGGCAAGCCGGTCAACCTCGATGAGGCGGCGTTTGACCGCCACATCGCGCGCAGCCAGATTCCGGTGCTGGTTGATTTCTGGGCGCCGTGGTGCGGCCCCTGTCTGCAGATGGCTCCCGCTTATGCACAGGCGGCTGCCGAGCTGGAGCCTCTGGTGCGTGTGGCCAAGGTCGATACCGAGCAGGCCCGCAATCTGGGCACTCGCCTGAACATTCGCAGCATTCCAACCCTGGCGCTGTTTGTGGGTGGCCGTGAGGTCGCGCGCCAGGCTGGCGCCATGGGTGCAGCAGACATCGTCCGCTGGACGCGCGCCCAGCTGCGCTGAAGCAGGCTTGGGGAAGCGCTGAACAAGTCCCCTGCGGCGCGCGATCAACCGGTCTCGGGCGGTCTGCTGCGTTGAACTTCTTGCCAATAGGCAGCTATTGGCTGCGAAATCCGCCTTGCTTCCCATCCCGATCCGGCTGCCACGCCTCCGCAAGGACCTGTTCAGCGCTTCCTTAGGCCTGCAGTTCTGCCATCTGCACCGAAAGGTCGTGCAGCCTGATTTTGCCCAGGTAGTAGCGCTCCAGCCGCCAGTCCTTCATCACCTCGATACAGATGTCAAAGCTGTCGTAGTCCAGTTTGTAGATCTGGCTGAGGTCAAACTTTTCGTTTGATTCCAGCGCGCGCACCAGGGTGGCCAGCGTTTTGGCGGCTTCCGAGTCGGGCTTGGCCTCAATGAGTTTGCGGGCTTTCTTGATGGCGTTCATGCGGTCTTTCGAAAAAAATCAGGACGTCAGTTGGCTGACGGACATCTGCGGCGCGAAGTCGGCGCACAAAAATTATGGCGGTGTCATGACCATCCTGTCTATCGTGCGTAATAAATTGCAGCAAAAAGAGCTGATCTATATCACTGCCGGCTACTGACTTCGGCGAGGTTGCTCTCGCCCTGACGGCTGGGGACTGCTCCGTGTCATGTGTTCGACACGGGTCAGGCCTAGCATTCACCTGTTCTTACAAAAAGTACACAGGGGCCATGACATGCAACTCCATAAATCGGACAAAGCCAGGCTGGAGCTCAGCTCCAAAGCGCGTGTGCTGAACCTGCGAGAACGCTCTGCGCTGTTTCTTGTTGATGGCCGCAAGACACGCCGCGAAGTGCAGGGCTTGTTGCAGGACGACGCGGGCATTTTGGACAAACTCATCAGTACCGGCTACCTGATTGTGGTGCCTGGCGCAACGCCTTCGCCCGTCGGCGTGAAAGCCAAAACGCCGCTAGCGCCTGAGCCTGTACCGGCGCCTGCGCGGTCCATTGAGCTGCCGGCGGCAAAGGCGCCGGTGACTTCAGCCCAAGGCGCAGACAACTTTGAAGGCAAACGCTCCCTGGCCACCACCCGGATGTTTCTGTTTGACATCTGCGAGCGCATGTTTGTCAGAAAAATGCCCGAGCTGGCAAAACAATTCCGCGACCAGCTGCGCGAGGCGCGGGACCGTGCGTCGATGATGGTCATTGCACGCGACATCATTGTCCATGTCGAAGAAATTGCCGGGGCTGAAAGGGCCGATGGACTGAGCGAGCGTATAGCCATGCTGCTGCCGTCGGAGCAATAGCCCCGGCTCGATTTTCCGCACTCGTTCTTCTTTTTTTCTTTGGTCGTTGCGCGGATACCATCGGACTTTCGCCGCACTGGGCTGCCGATTGACCCCCGATCTTTTTAATGATGATTTGCCCTCCTGCGACCAGCCGCAGGCACTGGCGCCTGGCGCCATGTTGCTGCGCGGTTTTGCGCGTGCCGCAGATGTCGCCTTGCTGCAGGCGCTGGAAGGTGTCACTGCGCAGGCGCCGTTGCGCCACCTGGTGACGCCCGGTGGGCACACCATGTCGGTGGCCATGAGCAACTGCGGACCGCTCGGCTGGGTGTCGGATCGCAACGGGTACCGCTACAGCGCGCTGGACCCGCTGTCGGGGAAAAACTGGCCGGCCATGCCTGCCTGTTTTGTGGGGCTGGCCGCGCAGGCCGCCGCCCAGGCGGGGTTCAAGAATTTCCAGCCCGACGCCTGCCTGATCAACAGCTACCAGCCAGGCGCCAAACTTTCCGTGCATCAAGACAAAGATGAGAAAGACTTTTCTGCGCCCATCGTGTCGGTATCTCTTGGCCTGCCCGCCGTGTTTTTATTCGGGTCTGCCAGCCGCGGCGACAAGCCGCAACGTTATCGCCTGACCCATGGCGACGTGGTGGTATGGGGCGGCCCGTCACGCCTGGCGTTTCACGGCGTGGCGCCACTGGCCGACGGCGTGCATCAACTGCTGGGCCGACGCCGGATCAACCTGACTTTTCGCCGAGCGGGCCGCGCATCAGCGGCGACGTAAGGGCTGCGCTTGCCGGCAGGGGTGGGCTTGAAACCCTGGCGTCAGAAGTCTTCTGCTTTCAGCACCAGGGGATTGTCCGGGGTGTAGCTCACGCCCGCGACGATCATGTCGGCTGCCCGCGCATGAATCATCTCCGCATCCAGTGTGTAGGCACTTTTTAATGCGTCTGGCCCTTTGTCTGCCCCGAAGTACTCCTCCATCGCGTCACGGGAAATTTTGACCGGAATGATGCTGCCGGCGTGCAACATACCAAAGCTGAGCCAGTCACCGTGATCGATGACATCCAGAGACGATTCCATGGGCGCCCTCCTGTAGTTGTCACGAGAATAGCTGACCGACCGCCGGACGTACAGATTGGGAGAAACCACTAAGCTGCCAGGAAACCTTCCAATCCGTGAGCCGGCCTCGGGATGGAGGGTGTTGACTCGCGCTCGCCAGCGCGATCGTTAGAATGTTGCAATGCACAAGGGCCTTCTCACGCAGCTGTCTGCCCCGGTGGTTTATCCGGGCTGCGGGTTGCCGCGCGGTTACTTCTGCTCTGTGACGCCGCCCTGAGTGTCACTTGAGGCGTGTGCAGCCTCTGAATCCGGCCGGATCCGACACTCGTCTGTCGCATCGATCCATTCCTCTTGTTTCTTGACTCCTGACAGCCAGGCACACCCTGGGCTGCGCCTATTCCATTGAAAACACTGTACCCCTCCATCCGACAGGACTGGTTCTCCAACATCCGAGGCGACCTGCTCGCCGGCCTGGTGGTGGCATTGGCCTTGATTCCCGAGGCCATTGCCTTTTCCATCATTGCCGGTGTCGACCCCAGAGTTGGCCTGTACGCTTCGTTCAGCATCGCCGTGATCATCGCCTTCACGGGTGGTCGACCGGGCATGATCTCGGCCGCCACCGGGGCCATGGCGCTGGTCATGGTCATGCTGGTCAAGGAACACGGCTTGCAGTACCTGTTGGCGGCGACCATCCTGACCGGCGTGCTGCAGATCATTGCCGGGGCGTTCAAATTAGGCGTCCTGATGCGTTTTGTCTCGCGTTCGGTGATCACCGGTTTTGTCAACGCGCTGGCCATCCTGATCTTTCTGGCGCAGTTGCCCGAACTCACCAATGTCAGCTGGGTGGTCTATGCCATGACGGCCGCCGGCCTGGCCATCATTTACGGCTTGCCCTACATCACCAGGGCCGTCCCGTCACCGCTGATCTGTATCGTGGTGCTCACCGCTGTGGCGATGGTCCTCAAGCTCGACATCCGCACCGTGGGCGACATGGGGCAACTGCCCGACAGCCTGCCGATTTTCCTGTTGCCCGATGTACCCTTGAGTCTTGAGACGCTGAAGATCATCCTGCCGTACGCCGCGACGCTGGCCGTGGTCGGTTTGCTCGAATCCATGATGACCGCTTCGATTGTTGACGAACTGACCGACACCCCGAGCAACAAGAACCGCGAGTGTGTGGGGCAGGGTGTGGCCAACATTGCCACCGGTTTCATGGGTGGCATGGCCGGTTGCGCCATGATCGGGCAGTCGGTGATCAATGTGAAATCGGGCGGGCGCGGGCGCTTGTCCACTTTTGTTGCCGGCCTGTTCCTGTTGATCCTCATCGTCTTTCTTGGCCCCTGGGTCAAACAGATCCCCATGGCCGCGCTGGTGGCCGTCATGATCATGGTCAGCATTGGCACTTTCAGCTGGGACTCGATCCGCAAGCTGCGGGAGCACCCGCCGAGTTCGTCCCTGGTGATGATTGCCACCGTGGTGGTTACCGTGGCCACCCACGACCTGGCCAAAGGCGTGTTTGTCGGCGTGCTGCTGTCCGGTCTCTTTTTTGCCCACAAGGTCGGGCGTGTGTTGCGCGTGGACCGCACGAGCGACGACGAGGGCCGGGTACGCAGCTACGCCGTGGTTGGCCAGGTATTTTTTGCCTCCTCGGAGACCTTTGTCGGCGCCTTCGACTTCAAGGAGGTGGTTGAGCAGGTGCGCATCGACGTGAGCCGCGCGCATTTCTGGGACATCACCGCCGTGAGTGCACTCGACAAGGTGGTGCTCAAGTTCAGGCGCGAGGGCACACCCGTCGAGGTTACCGGCCTGAACGAAGCCAGCGCCACGCTGATGGATCGTTTTGCGATACATGACAAACCCGGCGCGGTGGAACAACTCATGCACTGAATCAGGAGACAAAAAAATGAACAAGGTCTACGCCTGTATTGACGGGCTTGCAAACACCTCTGCCGTGATCGACTGCGCTGCCTGGTCGGCACTGCGGCTCGGCGTGCCCCTGGAGCTGTTGCATGTGCTGCAACGCAATATGGAGCGCCCCCAGGTCACCGACTACAGCGGCAGCATTGGCCTGGGCGCGCAGGAGGCTTTGCTTGCGCAACTGAGCGAACTGGACGAACAACGCGGCACGCTGGCGCAGGAAGCCGGCCGCCGGCTGCTGGCTGCAGCGCGCGAGCGGGCCGTTGCCCTCGGCGTCTCCCAACTCGATACCCGGCTGCGGCGCGGTGACCTGCTTGATACCGTGCTCGAGATGGAGCCGGATGCGCGCCTGTTTGTGCTCGGCGAGCATTACCACGCGAGCGCGGCCTCAAGAATCCATCTGGACCACCATGTCGAGCGTGTGATCCGCTCGGTCAAACGGCCGGTGCTGGTAGCCACGGGCGAGCAATTTGAGGCGCCCCGGCGCGTGGTTATCGCATTTGACGGCAGCCCGACCGCGCTCAAAACCGTGGAGACGGTGGCACGCAGCCCCTTGCTGACAGGTCTGCCAGTGCTGGTGGCCATGGCCGGTGTGGAAACCACGCTGGCACGCCAGCAGCTTGAAGACGCCCGCATGGTGTTGACGGCGGCGGGATTTGAGGCCGAGGTTGACCTCATTCTCGGTGAGCCGGAAGAGGTGCTGCCCGCACTTGTCAAGTCCCAGCACGCCGCCTTGCTGGTCATGGGGGCCTACGGGCACTCGCGTATCCGCCAGTTGATCGTGGGCAGCACGACCACCACGCTGCTGCGGCTGAGCGAAGTGCCCGTGCTTGTTCTGCGCTAACCGGCCCGGCTGGCGTGCGCAGGGTTCAGGCTGCCAGTGCGGCCTGCGCTTCGTTGGCGGCCTTGATTTGGGCCGCTACCGCGATGTCAGCGTTGGCAGCAGCCAGGGCTGCGGCTTTGGCTGCGTCGCCCATGGCCAGGCCTTCGGCGCGCACAAAACGCACGTCGGTGATGCCGAAGAAGCCGAACACAGTCTTCAGGTAACTTTCCTGGTGCTCCATCGCATTGCCGGCATCGCTGGTTGAGTACATGCCGCCGCGAGTGGACGCGACGATCACAGTCTTGCCGCCAGCCAGGCCGACCGGGCCCTTGTCGGTGTAGCTGAAAGTGCGGCCAACTTGCGCCACGCGGTCAATCCAGGCTTTGAGCTGGGTCGGGGTGGAGAAGTTGTACAGCGGTGCGCCGACCACTATCACGTCGGCAGCCAGAAACTGTGCTACCAACGCCTCTGACACCGCGTTTTCGCGTTTTTGCATATCGCTCAAGTCGCTGCCAGCGGGCATGCGAAAACCCAGGGATTCGGCGGACAGATGGCTGGGCGTGTCCACGGCCAGGTCCAGGTAGCTGACTTCGGTGGCGGGGTGGCTGGCGCGCCAGGAGGCGACGATTTGTGCCGTGAGCTGGCGGGAAACCGAGTTGCCGCCAAGAATGCTGGAGTCGATGTGAAGAAGCTTGGTCATGGTGAATTCCGTGAAAGTGAGTGAGTCGGGCTGGTGGCTGGTTTTTGTGTATCTCAGCCATGCATAGATTGTGTGGGCGAGTCGACTGCTTGATAAGATGGCAAAATTACGACTTATTGTTCTATTGATGGGACAGTGTTTCGAACCATCAGCCATCAAGGAGCCGTCCATGCAGGACCTCAACGACATGCTTTATTTCGCCGAAGTGGTCGAGCGCGGCGGTTTTGCCGCCGCCGGGCGCGCGCTCGGCTTGCCCAAGTCAAGGCTGTCGCGCCGCGTGGCTGAACTGGAGGCGCGGCTGGGTGCCCGGCTGCTACAGCGCACCACCCGCAAGTTGTCCCTGACCGAGGTAGGTGCGATTTATCTGCGCCACTGCGCTGCCATGCGCGATGAGGCCCTGGCCGCCGACGAGGCCGTGGCGCAGTTGCAGGTAGAGCCGCGCGGTACCCTGCGCATCAGTTGTCCGGTCACGCTGGCACAGAGCACCCTGGGTTATCTGGTGCCGCGTTTCATGGCCCAGTACCCGCTGGTCAAAATCGACATGCGCGTGACCAACCGGGTGGTGGACCTGGTGGAAGACGGCATAGACATCGCGCTGCGGGTGCGTCCCACGCTGGACGACAGCGGCAGTCTGGTGGTGAAAAACCTGGGCACGTCCGGTGGCCAGTTGCTGGCCAACCCGGCGCTGCTGGCGCACCACGGCATGCCTGAAAAGCCCGAAGACCTGATGCGGCTGGACACCGTGGCCATGTCCTGGGTGGATGGCCGCTCATCCTGGACCCTGATCGGCCCCGAAGGGCAGGAGTACGTGTTGCAGCACCAGCCGCGTTATGTGGCCGACGATCTGCAGACCTTGAAGCTGGCGCTGCTGGCCGGCACCGGCATGGGCTTTTTGCCCGAGTCCATGAGCGCGGCAGAGCAGCAAGCCCGCCTGCTGGTGCCTGTGTTGCCAGGCTGGGCGCCCAGGCCGGGCGTGGCCCACGCCGTTTTTACGTCTCGCCGGGGCCAGGTGCCGGCCGTGCGCAGTTTTCTGGATTTCCTAGGCGAACACATGCGCGGCGAAGTGCTGATAGAGCCAGACACTTCCGGCGTCTGACGCGGCAGCTGCTGGCACAAGCCGCCTGTGGGGCCGGTTTTTTGGGGGGCCTCGAAACAAAAAACTGCCGACACCAAAGTAAGGCGCCGCCCTACAAACCAGACCGGCATCACGCCCCGAGAATTCATTCAAAGCTGCTTCATCAGGGCCATCCCACTGGTTCAGAGCCACGCAGACTTTTAATCCATCCATCCGCTTTATTTTTTACCCGGGAGTACCCATGTTGAAAACCACCCTTGCTTTCGCCCTCATTTCAGCCGGCGCTCTGGGCCTGACCGCCTGCGACGTCAAGAAAACGCAGGAAGGCAACATCACTGTGCCTAAAGTGGAAATCACCAAAACCCAGGAGGGCGATGTCACGCTGCCCAAGTACGACGTCAAGACCCCCGACGTCACAGTCGGTACCACCGAAAAAACGGTCGCTGTCCCAACCGTCAAGGTGGAAGAGAAGAAAATCGAAGTGCCGACCGTGACGGTGACACCGGCCAAATAATTCTGCTCCTGCGTTTATCCCCATGCGCCGCGCGGAGTCCTCCGCAGCGGCTTTTTTTTGGTGTCAGCACCGCACCCGCAGCTGCGGGAACTTATCAGCGCCTGAACGCACGAACCAGCGGACAATTGGTGCGTGGATATACAAAAAGGACCCTGATGTTGCTGACGTATTTTGAAACCGCGCCGCGCCGCGTTCTGGCGCTGGTCTCGGTGGCCTGCGTGGCCATGCTGGCCTTTGGCTTGTACCTGCAGCATGTGGTCGGCCTGGAGCCTTGCCCCATGTGTATCGTGCAGCGGTATGCACTGGCGCTGGTGGCGATTGTTGCCGGTGTCACGGCATTTTTCAGTACAAAGTGGCTGATCATGGCGGGTTCTGCCAAGACCATGCTGCTCGCTGATTTCGGCGCCTTTGTGGCGGCGCGCCAAAGCTGGCTGCAGTGGTATCCGCCTGAAGAGGCTTCCTGCGGGCGTGACTTTTACGGAATGATCGAGACCTTTCCGCTGCAGCGTGTCATCCCGATGATTTTCAAGGGCAGTGGTGACTGCACAAAAATTGACTGGACCTTTCTGGGCCTGTCGATTGCCAACTGGTCCTTTCTCTGCTTTTCGGCGATTGTCCTGGTGATGCTGGCGCTGCTGGTGTTGCGCGGACGCACAGCAGCAGCGCGCTGAACCGCCAGCTCAGGGCGCCAGCGGCGCGCTTTTTGCCGGGACCATGGCGATCTCCACGCTGCCGCCCGGGTGCTTGCTGCGTATCCTGAATTCCTCGTTGCTCAGGCTCAGGATGTCGACCGGGTATTCCTGCCCGTCCTCGACCATCGTGAGCCCGCCGTCCTGGTAAGTCCAGGCGCCTAAGGAAGCCTGGCTGTCCCTGGACGTCATCACCAGCGTGCCGTCGGACAGAAACACATACAGCATGCCCGGCGCCACGCCGGTGGACAGGCTGACCTCCCAGACCTTGTTGACAAAGCCCGGCTTGCCGGCGGCCGCAGCCTGCTGCGCGGCGGGCGGCAGCTTGTCGGCCGTGTCGGAGGTTTCCGAGCAGGCCGCGACCAGCACCAGGGCCAGCACACAGGCGGCCCGCTGCAACAAAGATTTCATGGGCGTGATTCCAAAAAACTGATTCTCCCCTGCGCTTGCAAAAGCAGTCATACTGTATATATTAACAGTTATTTTCTGCCACTTTGCTATCGTACCGCCGCTCCCCATGCCCACCCCCTTGCCTGTTTTTGCCGATGTCTGGCGCGCCGATGCCGTGGACCAGGCGGTGGCCCACACCCTGGACACCGGTTACGCCGCCCTGAATGCGGTGTTGCCCGGCGGCGGCTGGCCGCAGGGCGCGCTGGTCGAGGTGCTGCAGCCGCAGGCCGGCCAGCACGAGTGGGGCCTGGTGGCGCCGGCGCTGGCCGGCCTGCAGGCGGCGTCCCCGGGCAAGCTGCTGGTGCTCGCAGGCGCGCCTTGCCAGCCCTTTGGCGCGGCGCTGGCGGCGCGCCAGCTCGACATGAACCGGCTGCTGTGTGTGCGGGCTGCGCGTGGCGACGGCCCGGCGCTGCTCTGGGCCACGCGCGAGGCGCTGCAGTGTGCCGACGTGGCCGCCGTGCTGGCCTGGCTGCCGGATGTGCGCAGTACCCATTTGCGCCGCCTGCAGATGGCCGCCCAGGCGCACAACAAGCTGCTGTTCGTGTTCCGCACGCCGCGCGCGCAACACGAATCCTCGCCCGCGCCGCTGCGCCTGCTGGTCGAAGGCGCGGCCAGCGAGGCCGGCACGCTGAGTGTTCACGTCTTGAAGCGCCGCGGCCCGCCGCTGGATGCGCCCTTGCTGCTGGACAGCCTGCCGCCGCGGCTGGCGGCGCTGCTGGCGGCCAGCCGCGAACGCGTGCGCCGCCGGCGCGACGAACTGGCGCCTTTGCCGCTGCCCCTGCACTCACCGGACCACCCCGTTCATGCGCTGCTGGATCGCATTGCACACCTCGATCACCATTGAGCCCGGCGCCGGGTGCATGGACGAGGCCGACGCGCAGCGCGCGGTCGCCAGCATGGCGCTGGGCTTCACGCCGCGCGTGGCCTTGCTCGATGAAGCCGTGTTGATGGACGTCACCGGCAGCCTGCGCCTGTTCGGCGGCCTGGCGCGGCTGATGGATCAGCTGGAGCAGCGCCTGTTTGCCTTTTTTGAATCCAATCAGTGCCTGGCCCAGCTGCGGCGTGCGCAAGGTGCTACATCCTTGATAGCACTGGGGCGGCTGCGCATGAAGGCCGGACAGGGCGCCGGGCCACCGCAGCGGGTGGCCGAACTGCCCATGCACACCCTGAGCGCGGCGCGCCCGCACCTGGGCGTGCTCGAGCGCACCGGCTGCCGCCACTGGGACGACCTGCTGCGCCTGCCGCGGGACGGCGTGGCCAGGCGCTTCGGCGCAGAGCTGCTGGAGGCGCTGGACCGCGCCCGTGGCAGCGTCGCCGACGAGTACGAATGGCGGGTGCTGCCCGAACACTTTGAGGAAAAAATCGAGCTCGATGCGCTGGTCACCCACGCGCCGGCGCTGATGGCCGGCGCCGAACGCCTGCTGGCCCGGCTGCAGGCCTGGCTGCTGGGCCGGCAAAGCGGCCTGAGTGCGCTGCGGCTCACCTGGCACCTCGACAAACGCCGGGACGTGCCGCCCACCGGCGAGATCGAGGTGCGCACCGCCCAGCCCGCGCAGGACCTGCGCCACGTGGCGCGGCTGCTGGCCGAACAGCTGGCGCAGCACAAGCTGCCGGCGCCGGTCCATTCGCTGAGCCTGCGCTCGCTGGTGACCGAGCCGCTGGCCGATGCGGCCGCCGCCACCACCAGCCTCCTGATGAGCGAGCGCAAGCAGGGCGACAGCGCGGTCGAGCTGATCGAGCGCCTGAGCGCGCGCCTGGGCGAGGCGCAGGTGCTGGCCTGGCAGCCCCGGGCCGACCACCGGCCCGAGCAGATGCAGCGCTGGGTGCCGGCCCAGCATGCTCTCAAATCGATAGCTGCTGGCGCACGTCCGGCAAGGGCCAGAGGCCAAAAAGGCTTGAAGCTTGGGGCCGCACCTGCGGTGCGCAGCGACGCCCTGTACCCGGGCTGGCTGCTGCCCGAACCGCTGAAGCTGGCGGTGTCCGGCAACAGTCCGGTCTACCAGGGCCGGCTGCAGCGCCTGGCCGGGCCGCAGCGGCTGGAGGCCACCGGCTGGCTGGCGCCCAGCGAAGGCGCTTACCAGGCGCATGCCGAACGCCAGGTGCCGCCGACCATGCGCGACTACTACATCTATCGCAGCGCGCAGGGCGGCCTGCTGTGGATTTACAGCGTGCGCCTGGCCCTGCCTGTTGCGCCGGCCCGGCCGGTGCTGGCGCAACGGCACGACTGGTATCTGCACGGTTTTTTTGCCTGAGGCGCCGCATGTTTCCCGACGCCCCGCTGCAAGCCCTGCAACTGCCCGACTATGCGGAGTTGCACGCGCTGTCCAACTTCAGTTTCCAGCGCGGCGCCTCGCATGCGCACGAGCTGGTGCTGCGGGCGGCCGAGCTCGGCTACCGCGCGATCGCCATCACCGACGAATGTTCGGTGGCCGGTGTGGTGAAAGCACATGAAGCCGTCAAACAACTGGCGAAAGAGGAGGTCCGGATCCAGCTGCTGCCGGGCGCGGAATTCCTGGTGAAGGCCCGGGACGCCAAGCCCACCTTCCGGCTGGTGGTGCTGCCGCACAACGCGGCCGGCTGGGGCAATCTCTGCGAGTTCATCACCACGGCGCGGCAACTGGACGACAGCACGGACAAGGGCAGCTACCGCGTGGCGCTGGGCGAGACCGATTTTTCGGTGCTGGCCGATTGCGAGATCCTGCTTTCGCCCCTGCCGGATGCTATCGATATGGAAGCGCTCTGCGCGCATTCCATCTGGGTTGTGGGCCTGTTTGGCATACATGCCTGGCTGGCGGTCGAGCTGCTGCAGGGCCTGGACGACGCCCTGCGGCTGGCGCAGCTGCGCGAGGTCGCCCGGCGCAGCGGCATCGCGCTGGTGGCCGCCGGCAACGTGCTGATGCATGTCCGTTCGCGCAAGCCGCTGCACGATGTGTTGACCGCGATCCGCCTGGGCTGCACCGTGCATGAATGCGGCTTTGAACTGCAGGCCAATGCTGAGGCGCATTTGCGCCAGCGCATGCGCCTGGCCGAAATCTACCCGCGCGACCTGCTGCGCGCCACGGGGGTGGTGGCCGGCCGCTGCCGCTTTACTCTCGATGAAATCCGCACCTTGTACCGCTACCCGGCGGACGACATCGTGCCGCGCAGCGAAACGCCGTCGCACTGCCTGCGGCGGCTGGCCTGGCAGGGCGCGCACAAGCGTTACCCGGGCGGCATCCCGCGAAAGATCCGTCGGCAGGTGGGCAAGGAGCTGGCCCTGATCGAGGAGCTCGGCTACGAGATGTACTTCATCACCGTGCATGACATCGTGCGTTTTGCGCGCAGCCGGGAAATTCTTTGCCAGGGGCGCGGTTCGGCCGCCAACTCGGCGGTGTGTTATTGCCTCGAGGTCACGGCCATCGACCCGTCGGAAAGCAATCTGCTGTTCGAACGTTTTATCAGCCGAGAACGCAGCGAGCCGCCCGACATCGACGTCGACTTCGAGCACCAGCGGCGCGAGGAGGTGATCCAGTACATCTATGGGAAATACGGCCACGACCGTGCCGCGATTGCCGCCACCGTCATCAGCTACCGCTCGCGCAGCGCGGTGCGCGATGTGGGCAAGGCGCTCGGCATCCACGATGAAACGGTGGAGCTCTACGCCAAGGAACATTTCTGGTTCGACGGCAGCCGCGTGCTGGAAGAAAAAATCCGCGAGGCCGAGGCGCAGGACCAGATCGGCCCGGTGCTGCAGTGGCTGCAACTCGCGCGCCTGCTGATGGCCGTCTATCCGGACAAGGAAGACGAGATTGCCGAAGCCGACGACCGCAAAAAACGCGAGAAGGAACGCCCGGCCTTCCCGCGCCACCTGAGCCAGCATGTGGGCGGCTTTGTGCTGACCCAGGGCAAACTGACGCGGCTGGTGCCGGTGCAGCCGGCTTCCATGGCGGACAGGCGCATCATCCAGTGGGACAAGGACGACCTCGAAACCGTGGGCCTGATGAAGGTCGATGTGCTGGCGCTGGGCATGCTCTCGGCCATCCGGCGCTGCCTGGCCATGGTCAACAGCACCCGCGGCAGCACTCTCGAAATGCACACGCTCCCGCTGGAAGACGAAGCCACCTACGACATGATTTGCGCGGCCGACACGGTGGGCGTGTTCCAGATCGAAAGCCGCGCCCAGATGTCCATGCTGCCGCGCTTGCAGCCGCGCTGTTATTACGACCTGGTGGTGGAAGTCGCGATCGTGCGGCCCGGGCCCATCCAGGGTGGCATGGTGCACCCCTACCTGAAGGCGCGCGAGATCGAACGCGGCGGCGGCCAGGTCGTGCCCGACTACCCGGCGCTCAACCCGGCGCTGGAACGCACCCTGGGCATCCCGATCTTCCAGGAACAGGTGATGCAGGTCGCGATGATCGCGGCCGACTTCACGCCGGGCGAAGCCGATGAATTACGCCGCGCCATGGCGGCCTGGAAGCGCAAGGGCGGGGTGGACCGCTTCCGGGGCCGCCTGATCAATGCGATGGTGAACAAGGGCTACACGCTGGCGTTTGCCGAGCGCATCTTCAGCCAGATCCTCGGCTTCGGCGACTACGGTTTTCCCGAAAGCCACGCCGCCAGTTTTGCCAAGCTGGTGTATGTGAGCTGCTGGCTCAAGTGCCACGAACCGGCCTGTTTCCTGGCGGCTTTGCTCAATTCCCAGCCCATGGGTTTTTATGCGCCCTCGCAGTTGGTGCAGGATGCGCGCCGGCATGGCGTCGTGGTGAGGGCGGTGGACGTGATGCACAGCCACTGGGACTGCACGCTGGAGATCGATTCTGGTTCCGGTACACACCCCGTTCGCCCTGAGCTTGTCGAAGGGCAGCAAGGCTTCGACAGGCTCAGCCCGAACGGTAAAAATCAGCGTTTTCCGGGCATCCATACAAACCAGCCCGCGGTTCGCCTGGGCCTGCGCCTGGTGGCCGGCCTGCCCGAAGCCGCAGCCTCGCGGCTGGTGCAGGCGCGGGAAGAAGCGCCTTTCACGTCCACCGAAGACCTGGTGTCACGTGCCCGTCTCGGCACGCTGGAGATCAACGCGCTGGCCGCTGCCGACGCCCTGTTGCCGCTGGCCGGCCACCGGCGCCAGCAGGTCTGGGAGGCCGCCGCGATCAAGTCTGCGCCCGGCCTGCTCAAGGCCGTGCCCATCCACGAAGCGCCTTTGCTGCTGGCCGGCACGCCCGAAGGCGAAAACATCCTGTTCGACTACAAGGCCACCGGCCTGACCCTGCGCCGCCACCCGCTGGCGCTGCTGCGGCCGCGGCTGGCCGGGCGCGGCCTGCTGAGCGCCAGCGAACTCAACGCCTTGCCCAACGGCCGGCAGGTCGCCGGCTGCGGCATCGTCACCGTGCGCCAGCAGCCGCAAACCGCCAACGGCACGATTTTTGTGACGCTGGAAGACGAGACCGGCCCGGTCAACGTGATTGTCTGGAAGTCGCTGCGCGAATCGCAGCGCGCCGAGCTGCTGCACGCGCGGCTGCTGGCGGTGTTTGGCGTGTGGCAGCGCAGCGAGGAAAGCGGCACCGCGCCGGGGTTTGGCGCGGTGCGCAACCTGGTGGCGCAGCGGCTGGAGGATTTGACGCCGCTGCTCGGGAGGCTGGGCACCGCCAGCCGGGATTTTCATTAAGCCCGCCGTGTTTCGGTTTGAGCATCAAACTGGCCTCCAGCCCATGATTGGCAAGCGTAGGCAGCTATCAAAAAAATAGCGTCAGGGCAGCTTTTGCGTGGCCGCGAGAAATTTCTCGCGATCGGCCGCGCGGTCGATTTCACCAGCCAGCGCCTCGCGCAAGGCTTCCAGCGAGGTGTGCCGGGCGACCTGCTTTTTGACCAGCATCCTGGCCAGCGGGCCTATCACCTGGCTCAGTGCGCGCTCCAGCTGGGTCAGTTGCGCCGCCGTGAACCAGGGCGAAGACACCGGGACCGATCGCCCGCTGATGCTGCCGCTGATGGTGCCGCTGTGGGGCCGGCTGACCGGGTGGCTCTGCTCCGGGCGCGAGTGCCGGGCCGGATCGGGCCGGCTGCCGGATGCCGTCGCCGGCATGCCCACGGGTTGGGTTTTCTGGCTTTTCGGGTGGACAAAAGCCTCGCGCGCCCGCGGGTCCGGAATCGATACCGCCAGCAACTCACGCAAGCCCTGGGCGCCGACGCTGCGCGGCAACGCTTTTTTCAGCAGCACCTTGGCCAGCGGCCCGATGCTGCGCGCCAGCTCGGACTCGATGTCGGCCAGCACCTCGGGCGTCAGCGAAGACAGCGTGGCAAACGAAGCGGTATTGGCAAATTCGCTGTTGTGGGCAGGGGCCTGCGCCGGCCGCGCCTGCGGCTCCACCACGGCATAGATGTCGTGCGAGCGCAGGTGTTTGTCCAGGTGCGGGCCCATCGCACTGAACAGGCCATTGGCGTTGTCGGTGATGCGCGAGATCACGTCGTAGTAGGCGCGCGAGACCACGATCTGGTTGGGCTGCGCAAAGTCCATGATGCGCTGGGCCACATTGATGCCGTCACCGACCACGTTGACCCGCTGGTTGGCGTCGAACACGATGCGGATAGGCCCCAGGTGCACGCCGATGCGCAGCGACAGCATCTGGCCGTATTTCTGCATCAGCAGGCTGCGCAGCAGCAGCGCCGACTGCAGCGCCTCCTCGGGATCGCCGAGGAAGCAGGTGGCGGCGCCGTCACCGGTATCGATCACGATGCGCGAGGCCTGCGGCACCCCCTTGAGCGCCTTGGTGATGAGTTCGTTGAACCTTTCCTTGAGCGCCACCTGCTGCTCGACCGGGTGCCGCGAGTAGGCCACCAGGTTCAGGAACATCACGGTGCCCAGGATGTTCTTGCGCACATTGTCGGCGCTGCTTCCCGGCACGGCCTGGGCGCTGGCGGCAAAAGCCAGCACGTCGCTGTCGGGGCCGGGCCGGGTGTCACCGGGCGGGCGCCTGCCTTGCGCCGCCAGGCCGGTGGTGGCCTGTTCGGCCGCCACCAGTGCGGCGCGCAACTCGGCGACACTTTGCGGACGGCGGTTTTCGTCGGGACACAGGGCCCAGTCGATGGCGCGCAGCAGCCCCGCGCCGAACACCGCGGCGTCACCGATGGCCAGTGCGGCCGGCAGGCTGTCGTCCTGCACGCGAGCGGCCGACTCCACCGGTTTTTCGCCGGTGGCCATCCAGTACATCACCGCGCCCAGCGAATAGATGTCGCTCCACGGGCCTTGCCTGCCCTTGCTGTGGTACTGCTCGAAGGGCGCAAAGCCCGGGCTCACGATGTTGGTCAGGTCGCGTCCGCCGGTGGTGCGGCGAGCCGCGCCGAAATCGAGCAGCACCGGCGAGCCGTCGGCGCGGATGTAGATGTTGTCGGGCTTGATGTCGCGGTGCAGGAAGTCCAGCTTGTGCACGGCTTCCAGGCCATCGAGCAGCGGGTAGACCACTTTCAGCAGGCTGGCCTGGTCGATTGCCGGCTGGCGTGCCAGCCAGCGTTTGAGCGGGTCGCCCGATTCGTATTCCATGACGATGTAGGCGGTGCCGTTGTCCCGGAAATAACGCAGAACGCGCGCGATGTTGGGGTGGCGAAACGAGGCCAGCGCGCGCGCCTCGTCGAGAAAACGTTCCAGCCCCCAGTTGAACTGCTGCTCGGCATCCGGCGCGCGCACACGCACGGTGTGGTCGGCGGCCCTGACCGTGAGCTCGCCGGGGAAATACTCCTTGATTGCGACCGGCAGCTCGAGGTTGATGTCGCGGGCCAGGTAGGTGATGCCAAAGCCGCCGCCGCCCAGCGGCTTTTCAATGCGGTATTCGAACACCTTGTGCCCGGCGGGCAGGGCGGCCTCGTCCACGCCGGGTGCGACAGGCGGGCTGCCGGGGACCGCTGGCCCGTGGCTCATGGCGCTGCCACGTTCAGCTTCCGTCCCGCTCTATCATCTGCATGGCTTTTTCCAGGCTGCGGCGCATGCGGTTGAAGGAGCTGCCAAGCACCGAGACTTCATCGCGGCCGCCATCGGAAAATTCCGGCACGTCGAAGTCGCCGGTGCTGACCTTGTCGGCCGCCTGCGACATGCGCCGGATCGGCCGCACGATCAGCCAGCTCAGCATCAGGTTCAGCGCAATGAAGACCGCAGCGAACACGCCGGCCAGCGAGGCCATGAAGGTCCTGAAAGCGCGGTCGGCGTTCAGGATGGGTATATCCATGGGCACGGTCACCACCTGCGCGCCTATGATCTCGTTGTGTTTCCAGCCGAAGCCGTTGGCCTCGCCGTAGATTTTGATCATGCTGGCCGGCGCGGCAGCCGGCACGCTGTGGCATTGCAGGCAGGCGGCATTGGTGATCTGGATCGGCTTGGCGATGTAGAGGATGCGGCCGGTGCCGCCGTTGCGCTCGGACACCAGCTCCTTCGATTCGGCGTTATGCCGGAACTGCTGGACGATGTCGGCTTCCCAGTCGGTGGCGCGGTCGCGCGGGTTGGTCGGGTTGAGCGTGGCTTCCTTGTAGCCGTAGTCGCGGTATTTTTTCTGGATGTGGTTCAGGGTTTCGGTGGCGGCGTAGGCCGGCACGGTCTGCGGCAGGAACACCTCTTCAAGCTGCTTGTCCAGGTGCGGCTTGACCTGGTCCACGGTATAGGCGCGCACCGCCAGCGCGGTGTCCATCATCAGGCGCGCATTGCGCAGCACTTCTTCACGGGCGTTGTCCAGAAGCAGTTGCCGCGAGATAAAGCCCGCGGCCGCAAAGCCGGCCATGAACACGATGACCAGCACCAGATTGAATTTGAGCCGCAGTCCCATGCGATCGCCCCCGTAAACGTCTGGTTACCATTTTAAGGCGGTGGCCTTGCCGCTTGTCCTGCGCCTGCCTCCAGCTGTCAGTTCAGGGTAAGGGCCGGCCAGCAGTGATAATCCCTGCCATGTCCTCCTCTCCCAAAGTCCTGTTCGGCTTCCATGCCGTGGGTGTGCGTATCAAGACCGCGCCCCAATCTGTTTTCGAGGTGTTTTTCGATGCCTCACGCCGTGACGCACGCATGCGCCAGTTTATGGACCGGGCCCGGGAGGCCGGCATCCGCCTGATCGAATCCGATGGCCTGCGCCTGGCCAAGATGTGCGGCAGCCACGGCCACCAGGGGGTGGTCGCGCGTGTCGACCCGCTGGCGCAGGTGAAATCCCTGGATGAACTGCTGGAGCAGCTGGAAGCGGCGTCGGACGATCCGCCGTTGCTGCTGGTGCTGGACGGCGTGACCGATCCGCACAACCTGGGCGCCTGCCTGCGTGTGGCCGATGGCGCGGGTGCCCATGCGGTGATTGCGCCCAAGGACCATGCGGCCGGCATCAATGCGACGGTGGCCAAGGTGGCCAGCGGCGCGGCCGATACCAAGCCCTATTTCATGGTGACGAATCTGGCGCGCACGCTGGGCGAACTCAAGGAGCGCAACATCTGGTGCATAGGCACCAGCGACGATGCGCCCCGTACGATTTACGACGTCAAGCTGACCGGGCCGGTGGCCCTGGTGCTGGGCGCCGAAGGCGAGGGCATGCGCCAGCTCACGCGCAAGACCTGCGATGAACTGGTCAGCATCCCGATGCGCGGCGCGGTCGAAAGCCTGAACGTTTCGGTGGCCAGCGGGGTGTGCCTGTACGAGGCCTTGCGGCAGCGAACGGCCTGAGCCGCTCGCGTTTCACACTCAGTCGGCCTTGAAGCCGGTGGCCGCGACGGCCTTGCCCCAGGTCACGGTGTCGGCGCGGATGATGCGCGCAAACTCCTCCCCGGTGGTGCCGGTGACGCGAAAGCCGGCGTCTTCCATTTTCTGCTTGCCTTCGGGCGAGCGCACCGCCTTCTGGATGTCGGCGCTCAGGCGGGCCACGATGTCGGCCGGCGTTTTTGCCGGTGCCACGATGCCGAACCAGGAGCTGAACTCGAGCGTGCTGAAACCCTGCTCCTTGATGGTGGGCACATCGGGCAGCAGGCCGGCACGCACCGGCCCGGTGGTGCCCAGCGCGGCCAGCTTGCCGGCCTTGACCTGGGGCGCGGCCAGCCCGACGCTGGCAAACACACCCTGCACATCCCCGCTGAACAGCCCGCCCAGGGCGTCGCCAGTGCTTTTGTAGTGAACCGGTTCCGGCTTGATGCCGATCGCCTCGCCGAACATGAAGGCGCCGAAATGGCCCGGTGTGCCGGCGCCGAAGGTGGCCATGAACAGGCCTTTTTGCTGCCGGGTCCAGTCCACGAATTCCTTGACGTTTTTGGCCGGCACTTTTTGCGGGTTCACCAGCAGCGCAAAGTCGGCGCTGACCACCTGGCTGACCGGGACGAAGTCCTTGACCGGGTCGTAGGGCAGCTTGTTGTAGCTGCTGGGCGCAATGCTGAGCTGGCCGGTTTCACCCAGCATCAGGGTGTAGCCGTCCGGCGCGGCGCGCGCGGCCTCCGAGGCCGCGATCAGTCCGCCGGCGCCTGGCTTGTTGTCGACGATCACGCCCATGCCGCCCCAGCTTTCCGACAGCTTCTGTGCCAGCAGGCGTGCCACGATGTCCGGTCCGGTGCCGGCCGGAAAACCGACGATCATGCGAACCGGCCGGGACGGGTAGCCGGCTTGCGCCTGGGCCGCGGCCCAGGGCAGCAGTCCTGCGGCGAGCAGGCCGATGGCGAGGGCACGGCGGGCGGTGGACGGTTGCGGTTTTTTCATGGTGTGTCTCCTGGTTGGAATGATGGAAAAGGGGTGGGTCAGGCCAGCTCGTAGAACTGCATCACCACGCGGTCCGGGTGGCGGGCGCCGCTGCCGGCAAACATGCGTTCGGTGATCCAGCTCAGGGCCGGTGACGCGGTTTCAAAGCTGGGCGAGCAGCGAAAGTAGATCAGCGCCGGGTCGACCGGCTCACCCCGCACCAGCCTGGCCATCAGGTCGGCCGGGCCGGATCGGATGGCGCGGTTTTGCACGTAAATCATGTCGCCGCCATCGGTCTCCATGACGTAGCGCGCATCGAGTTCGGCGAGCCGGTCATTGACCAGCAACTGGAAATCGGCGCCGCCCGGCAGCACGCGGGCGGTCCAGCCATGTCCGGTGGCTTCGCCGCCCAGGATGGGGATCAGCCGGCGCAGGCCGCGCACGGTCTGGCCGACCTCCTGCGGCTGGCCGACCTGCACGGAAACATCAGCGAAATAGACGAGTTGGGGCGCGGCAGGTGAGTTCATGCGTCTAGCGTAATCCCCGAGAGCGGGGCCTGCTGTCATCCGCGAAGATGACAGCCTTCGCGCGCCGCCGGCGTGCCCCCAGGAAAATCAATGAGACAGTGGAACCTCACCCAGGCGCCCGGGCCGGACACCGGCCAGGCGCTGGCGGGCATGATCACGCGGCTGGGCCTGCCGCATTTCGACAAGGACCTGCTGGACGGTCTGTACCCCCTGTTTCCCGCGGGCTCCTGGTCGGTGTACCGCACCGGCCCGCATTGCCAGCCGGCGATTTTCATGTCGGCCAGCCATGGCATTCCCGACACCACCCGCGACTGCTGGCGCGCCTACCTGTCCGGCCCCTACCTCAGCGACCGCTCGCTGGTGCGGGAGCAGGCCGGCCCGGCCCGGGAGTCGACACTGCTGTGCCACATCAGCGCGCAGGAAGTGGCGGCCGAACACCGGGCCCGCGTGTACGAGGCGCACGGCGTGGCCGAGCGGGTGTCCATCGTGCGCCAGCAGGCCGATGACACGGTGTTTGCGATCAATTTCTACCGGCATGTGCACCAGCGCGCCTTCAGCGACGGCCAGGTGGCGGCGCTGGAAGGCCTGGCGCCGGCCTTGCTGGCCCTGACCCAGAAACACCTGGCGCTCGCGCAATTGCCGGCCTGCGCGCCGGCGTCAGGTTCGCTGCAGTCGCTGGCGCAACGGCTGAAACGGATCAATGACCGGCTCACGGCGCGCGAACTCGATGTCTGCGCGCGCCTGCTGCAGGGCATGACGCAGGAAGGGGTGGCGGCCGATCTGGGCCTGAGCCTGCCGACGGTCAGGACTTACCGCAACCGCGCGTTTGCCCGCCTGGGCATCCACTTTCGCAACGAGTTGTTTGCCCTGGTGCTGCGGGCACCGGACCTGCACTAGCGCCTGAACCGACCCGGGCGGCTAGAACAGGTAGCCGCCGACGCGCTGCAGCATTGATTCGGCTTCGGCATAACGTCCCAGCCCCTGCAGTACCCGGGCCATCGCCAGGTCGCTGCGGACGATCAGGTCCGTATTGACGGCGTCGCTTTCAGCCGGGCTCAGCCCGGCGGTGGACTGGGCCTGGCGGCGGTATTTGTCGGCCCTGGCCGGCAGTCCTCCATTGGCGTAGAGCAAGGAAAGCTGGCTCAGCGCTTTTGCCTTTTCAAGGCCTGATTTGCTTTCGAGTTGTGATTCCAGAGTCGCTATCGCGGCTTCCAGCTGTTCCTGCGCGGCTGCGTCGCCAAGTTGCGCGATGCTGCGCAGCCACGTCGCCCGCTCGGCCAGGTTGCTGTTCTTGCCGGCAAGTGCCAGCGCGGTGTCAAGACTCTTTCGAGCCTTGTCGTTCTGGCCCAGCTGCAACTGGACCTGGTGGTCCAGGGCATGAAGCCGCAGTTGGGTCGACGGGTCGGGTGCCTGCTTGATCAGGCCTTCAATCTGGGCGGCGCTGGCTTGCGCTTTCGACCATGAACCGGCGCGGGCCCGGGCGCTGGTTTCGTTTGCGAAAACTTCACCCATGGATACAGCCAGATCGCCCAGCGTCTGCACCTGGGCGGCCTCAGGCACTGTCTTGAGTGAATCGGCCGCCAGCGACAGGAAAACGCGCGGCAAGTCTGCCGACAATTGCCCGCCCCGACTCAGGATGACAGCCGACTGGGCCAGCAATTGCGTGCGTTCCACCGGATTGGTCACCGCGAGAATTTTGGTCTTCAGTTCTTCGGCGGCCTTGCCTGCCGGCACTTCCCGGCGCTGGATGGCCCACGCCTGGGATTTGAACTCGGCGCTTCGCAAGGCCACTGCCGCCTCGGGCTGTGCGACGGGGTCCACCGCAGCCAGGGAGGGCTTCAACACACCTTTGGCACGGCCAGACTGCCCCAGTTCAGCCAGCGTCCTGGCGAATTCTGCTGTCAGCACCAGTTTGGTCTGCTTGGGCACCGCGGAAGTGCCCGCCTCGGCACCAGCGGCGTTGCCGCCGTTAAAGGCGATACCGCTGGGCGCCTTGCTACCGCCCCCCTGGCTGGGTCCACTCGCAGTCCCGCCGACACCGGTGCTGGCGCCAGAACCAGCCGAACCGGAGGGGTTGTCAATCGCGCTGTCAATGGCATCGTTGGCGGCCTGGCTGGCTGCACTGCCAGGCTTGCCCCCTACAGCGCCGCCAGCCGCCGCGCGGTCGGCCGTTGTGTTGCCGACGGATTTTGCGAGCGTTTTCGAGGCAGCCAGGGCTTGTTCAAGCGTCAGTTGCTTGCCCCCTGTGGGTTTGCCGGCTACGGCCTGAATCAAAGGGTCATCGACGTCGGGATCCCCGGTGATGCCCGGGGCGCTGGTCGCGCCTCCTGCTGCGCTGTCCGGATCTGCTCCGGCGGCCTGCGCTGCCGTTTCAAGGCTTTGTGCCGTCATCGCCGCGGGGGTGCCTTCCTTGGCTTTGGCGCTTGAGCCCACAAAGGGCAAGCCTTCCGTCGAGAAACCCCGGCCCCCCATAAAAGCCACCGCCAGCAGGCCGACCAGTCCGACGCCCTTGAACAGGCGTGCCGACCCCGGAAAGAGGCCGGGCTTTTCTTCCTTGATGCCGTATTCCTTCTCCAGCTCTGCGCGGACCTTGGCGCGCACCGACGCCTCCATCAGTTCGCGCGCGCGCTTGTCGCTGTCTTTGGCCGATTTGGCCTGGGCGAACTCGATCTTGCCGCGCTCCTGCTCCAGCAGCTTGCGCCTGAGCAGGAATTCGTCGGTGACCTTGTCCACAAAGATGCCGCAGGACGGGCACTGGCGGTTCTCGGGAAGCACCACCCGTTTCTCGCAGGCCGGACAGACAAAAGTGCCGTCGTAGCTTCCGGCTGTCGCGGCCTGAATCGTCAGCAGGGGCGTGACGGTCACCAGCAGGCCGGCCTTGGTGAACTGTTCCTTGGCCAGGTCGGCCTTTTCGCGGGTGACGCCGGCGCCAATCTTGGCCTGGGGCGAGCCCTGGAGCACCTGCATCAGGCGTTCGACCCGGTCGGGCGCAATCCCCGCCACATCGCGCGCCAGCCGCTCGATTTCAACCAGCCGCCCCCCGGGCGGCACATTGATCACCACGTCAAAAAGCGGGATGCTGGATTCAGGCGCGCTGTCGGCAGGTTCAGACATTCCGGATTCTCATATGAGTAAGGCTAAAGTTATTGTATCTAGGTGTATCTGAATGTGCGAAAAGGAGCTGTGATGTTTTACCCACTTGCCAGCGTGCGGCGCTGGGGGTAGTGCGGCAAGGTGACAACACGCCGCCCGGGGCGGTCAAACCAGGCCGAACCAGCCGAGCAGCGCGCCCGCGCCCAGCAGCCACAACAGGTGCAGCCGGGTACGCCAGACAATCGCCGCAGTGACCGCAGCCAGCAAGGGCACCTGCCAGTCGCTTAGGCTGCGGAAGTTGGCGCTGGCGAGAATCCAGCCGGTGGCGATCAGCAGGGCGATCACGATGGGCGCCATGCCCTGTTTGAAGGCGCGCACCCAGCGCAGGTTGCGGTTGCGGTGGCCCCAGCTCGCCGCCAGGTAGGTCAGGGTGGTGCTGGGCAGCATGATGCCCAGCATGGTGACAAACACACCGAACAGGCCCAGCATCGGGCCCCCGGCATTCAGGCCGACATGCCAGCCCATCAGTGCGACAAACAGCACGTTGGGCCCGGGCGCGGCCTGCGCAATCGCGACCGAGGCGTTGAACTGGGGGTCGGTCAGCCAGTGCTGGCCATCCACCAGGTAGCGGTGCATGTCGGGCGCGGTGGTGATGGCGCCGCCCACCGACAACAGCGACAGGACCATGAAATGGCCGAACAGTGCCAGCCAGTCGCTCCATTGCAGCTCGAGCATCATCGGTCCAGCTTCCTGTAGGTCAGCGTGCAGGCGGTCGCGCCCAGCCCGAGCAGCACATAGACCAGCGGCAGGCGCAGCAGGGCAATGCCGGTGAAACACAGCAGCGCCAGTGCGATACACAGCGGCAGGCCCAGCGGGTGCTTTTTGAGGGCGCTCATCAGCTTCAGGCCGGTGGCGGCGATCAGCCCGGCGGCCACGGCGCCCATGCCGCGCAGCGCGCCCGCGACACCGGGATGACTTGCAAACTGCGCATACACCAGCGCCAGCAGCAGCACCACCAGCAGGGGCACGGCCAGCATGCCGGCCAGTGCGGCCATGGCGCCGCGAAAACCAAAATAGCGGTGACCGATCATGAGGGAGAGGTTGATCACGTTGGGCCCGGGCATGATCTGCGCCACGGCCCATTCCTCGACAAATTCCTCGCGCGTCATCCAGCGTTTTTTCTCGACCAGCTCACGCTGCACCACGGCCAGCACGCCGCCGAAACCCTGCAGCGCCAGCAGGGTGAAGGAGACAAACAGGTCGGTCAGCGATTGGGGTTGCGGATGGGCTTCGTCCTCATCCGTGGGCGCGGCGGTCATGGGGGCATTATCGCCGCGCCGGCGCGGTCTCCAGGGCGCGCCGCCCGCGCCGCCGGTGCTATAAAAACAGTAGCTGCTCGCGCACGCCGATCAAGGGCTGGAAGGCTGAATGATCCCGAAAGCAGAGGCGTCAGGGCGGCGCCTGCCGCTCAAAGCCTGAGCGCCCAGGTTTCACCGACCAGGTCCTTGCCGAAGCCGGTATAGGGTTCGCTTTTGACCAGCTTGAATCCGCGCCTGGCATAGATCTCCCGCGCGCTGCCGAGGCAGCTGTTGGTCCAGAGCACCATCTTCCGGTAGCCCTTGCTGCGCGCAAAGGCGATGGCCTCGTCGGTCAGCAGTGCCCCCAGGCCCTGGCCGCGTGCCTGCGGCGTCAGGATCAGCATGCGCAACTGGGCCACGGTTGGCGACTTGCGGACCACGAACACCGAGCCCACGCGCTGTCCGTCCAGTTCGGCGATCCAGCAGCGTTCCCAGGCCGGCTGGTGCTTGCGCAGGTAGTCGGCCACGATGTCCGCCACCAGCGCCTCGAATTCGCTGTTCCAGCCGTACTCGCGCGCGTAAATTTCGCCGTGTTGTTGCACCACCCAGCCCATGTCGCCGGGCTGCGGGTCACGCAGCACCACGCCGGATCTCGCCCCGGCTGTGGCTGGGTCAAGCAGGCGCTGCACCGTGGCCAGCGCATCGGTCAGCGCGTGCCGCGCGGGTGGGGCCAGCGGCGCGAGCAGGGCTGCGGCCTCGTCGCGCGAGCGCTGCTGCAGCGGCGCGAACACCTGGTAGCCGGCTTCGGTCAGGCGCAGCAGGCTCTGCCGGGCGTCGGCCGGTGAGGCTGTCCGGGTCATCCAGCCCTGGGTTTCGAAGCGGCGGAGGATGCGGCTCAGGTAGCCCGCATCCAGTGCCAGTGCATGCCCCAGTTCGGTTGCCGTCGGCTGGTCCCGGTGGGCCAGTTCATACAGCACCCGCACCTCGGTCAGCGAAAACGGGCTGCCCAGGTAGGGGGACAGCACACCGATGCGCTGGGTGTAAAAGCGGTTGAAGCCGCGCACGGCCTTGATATGGACCTTGGAGACGGGGGGCGATGGCGAAACGGTCATGAAGCCATCATCGCGGGATTGGTTGACCTAGTCAAGTAATTGGGGTGCCGCCGCTGCCGTCGCCGCGGCCGATCAGCGCGCGAAGGATTTTTTTCAGCGCCGTGACATCACGCTCGCTGAAGCCTTCGAGCAGGGTGTCCTCGTGCGCTTTTGCTTGGGCCAGCAGGGCAGCCACCGTGGCTTGGCCCTGCGGGGTCTGGAAGACCAGCGTACGCCGTGCATCGGCCGGATCCGCGCCGCGCCGGACCCAGCCGGCTTTTTCCATGCGCTGCACCAGCTTGGTCAGGGTCGGTTGCTGCGCCAGTATTTCGCGCGCCAGGTCGCCGATGGTCAGGCCGTCACCGTCCGACAGCGTGGCCAGCAGGCGCCATTCAAGAGAACTCAGCCCGGCGGCTTGCACTTGGGCGTGAAACTCGCGGTAGACGGTGTGGCTGGCGCGCGCCAGCAGGTAAGACAGGTAGCCGTCGATAAACCTGCCGGGCGGGGCAGGGCAGTCGGTCGCGGGTTTGCGGCTCACGGTAGGCCTTGGATGGGGCGGGTCTGCTTGCGGGTTACATGAATATTCATATATTATCGGCAGATGAATGCGCACTTGCAAGCCATCCCGCAGATTGCCTCGCCCGTGGACAGCCGGGCGCTGCGCACGGCGCTGGGCCAGTTCGCCACCGGCATCACCGTGGTCACGACCCGCGCAGCGGAGGGGGCGCTGGTCGGTCTGACGGTCAATTCGTTTTCGGCGTTGTCGCTCGAGCCGCCGCTGATCCTCTGGTCGCTGCGTGGCAGTTCGCCCAGCCTTCCGGTGTTCGAAAGCGCAGAACGGTTTGTGGTGAATGTGCTGGCCGAGGCGCAGGTCGAGGTGTCGCGCCGGTTTGCGCTGCAGGTGGCCGACAAGTTCGACGGCGTCGCGCACGCGGAAAACGCCTGGGGCCAGCCGCTGTTGCATGGCGCCGCTGCCTGGTTCGAATGCCGCACCGTGTCGCGGCAAGCGGCCGGTGACCATTGCCTGTTCATCGCCGAGGTCGAGCGCTTCACCTTGTCGGAAGCAGCGCCGCTGCTGTTTCATTCAGGCGGCTACTTCGCCCTCGGTTCACGCCTTTAAACAGGGAAGCATTCATGTTGCAGGAACGCATCGAAGCCCGCTGGATAGACTGTTTTGCCGAGGCCTTTGGCCTGTGCGGCGTCAAGCCCGGCGACACGGCCGCCATCCTGTCCGAGACGCAGTCGCGCACGGTCAATGTGCAGCTCGCCGAGCTGGCGCTGGCCAGGCTGGGGGCGCGGGCCTTCCATCTGGTGCTGGCCTCGCCGCGGCTGGCTGCACCGGTGCCGGTGCGTTCCACCGGCGCGTCGGATGCCATAGACCAGCTCGCTCCGGTTGTGCAGGCGCTGGCCGCCTGCACCTTTGTGGCCGATCTCACGGTCGAGGGCCTGTTGCACGCCGCCGAACTGCCCGACATTTTGAAGGGCGGGGCGCGTGTGCTGATGGTCTCCAACGAACACCCGGAAATCCTCGAGCGCTGCGTGCCCGATCCGGCGCTCGAACCCAAAGTCAAGGCCGGCATCAAGCGGCTGCGCAGCGCCACAAGCATGCGTGTGACTTCGCCGGCGGGCACCGACCTGGCCATTTCGCTGGTGGGTGCGCAGGCCGGCGGCGGCTGGGGCTACACCGCCCGACCCGGCACCATTTCGCACTGGCCGGGTGGCCTGTGCCTGGCTTTTCCGGCCAAAGGCAGCGTCAACGGCAGGCTGGTGCTGGCACCGGGCGACGTCAACCTGACCTTCAAGCGTTATCTGGAGCAGCCCGTGGTGCTGACGATAGAAAATGACTTCGTGACCGACATCGCCGGCCAGCACCTCGATGCCGACCTGATGCGCAGCTACTGGGCCGCCTGGGGTGACCGCGAGGCCTATGCCGTGTCGCATGTGGGCTGGGGCATGAACCCGAAGGCGCGCTGGGATGCCATGGCCATGTACGACAAGAAGGATTTCAACGGCACCGAACTGCGCGCCTTTGCCGGCAACTTCCTGTATTCAACCGGCGCCAACGAAGTGGCCGGCCGCCACACCCTGGGGCATTTCGACCTGCCGCTGCGCGGCTGCACCGTGGCGCTGGACGGCCAGGTGGTGGTGGACGCCGGGCAACTGTGCGGCGAACTGGGCTGAAGCATGTTGCTGCCGGCGTTTATCGAGCAGGGCGAAGGCGACACCGCGGTTTTTCTGCTGCATGGTGTGGGTGGCAGCAAGGAGGCGTGGGTCCACAACCAGCCCGTGCTGGCCACGGCCGGTTTCAGGACGATGGCCTGGGACATGCCGGGCTATGGCGCATCAGCGCCCCTGTCGCCTTGCACCAATGCGCTGCTGGCCGATGCCTTGAAAACGTTGATAGCCCACGTGGGCGCGAGGCGCAACGTGCTGCTGGGCCACAGCATGGGCGGCATGATCGCGCAGGAACTGGCGGCGCTACATCCCGAACTGGTGCATGGCCTGGTGCTGTACAGCACGTCGCCGGCTTTCGGCAAGGCTGACGGCAGCTGGCAACAGCAGTTCCTGCAAAGCCGTTTCGCACCGCTGGACCAGGGGGTGGGCATGGAAGGATTGGCCAGAAAAATAGTCCCGGGCATGTTCGCGCCCGACGCCGATCCGGCGCGGCTGGCTGAAGCCGCTGCGCTGATGTCCCGCGTGCCCGCGGAAAGTTACCGCGCCGCGCTGTCGGCCATCGTGTCTTTCAACCGGCTGGCCGAGCTCGCAGCCGTTCGCGTCCCGACCCTGTGTCTGGCCGGTGCCCTGGATATCAACGCGCCGCCCGCGGTGGTCGAAAAAATGGCCAGCCGCATTTTGGGCGCGCACTACGAATGCCTTCCTGGTGTGGGCCATATCGCCAACATCGAGCAGCCCGCGTTGTTCAACCGCGCGGTGCTGGCCTTCCTGAAACACCACTTCCCGACCTAAACCGAGGACCTGCCATGTCTGCCCTGCCTGTTGCTTCACCCCCGGCCGTCCGCTACCTGCCGCCCTCGATTGCTGGCGACTACAGCGCGCTCACGCCCAAACAAACCGAGTTGCTGGCGATCGCCGCGCGGCTGGGTCGCGAAAAATTTGCGCCGCGCGCGCAGCAGATCGACCGCGACGCGGTATTTCCCTTCGAGAACTATGCCGACCTGCGGGAGGCCGGCCTGCTCGGGATCTGCGTGCCTGAAGAACACGGCGGCTGGGGCGCCGATTTCGCCACTTATGTGATGACGGCAGCGGAGATCGGCCGCCATTGCGGCGCGACCGCACTGACGCTGAACATGCATGTGAGCTCGACCATGTGGACCGGCTTCATCGCCGACGACCTGGACATGACGCCCGAGCAGCGCGCCAACCACGAGGCGCATCGCAAGGTGCATTACGAGCGCGTGGTGAAGCAGGGCAAGGTCTACTCGCAGCCGTTTTCCGAGGGCGGTGCCGCGGCCGCCGGCAAGGCGCCTTTTGGAACCCTGGCCAAAAAGGTCGAAGGCGGATACCTCGTCAACGGCAAGAAAATTTTTGCCTCACTGGCCGGCGCGGCCGACTACTACGGCATTTTGTGCACGCTGGACAAGCCGGGCGCGACCCAGCGCGATTCGCTCTACCTGGCGGTGGACAAAAACCTCGAGGGTGTCAGCGTCACCGGCGACTGGGACCCGCTGGGCATGCGCGGCACGGTCTCGCGCACGCTGATCTTCAAGGACGTGTTTGTGCCCGAGATCGAGCGCCTGATTCCCGAGGGGGTGTATGCCCAGGCCGCGCTGCGCTGGCCGCACATGTTCGCCACCCTGTCGCCGACCTATATGGGCATTGCGCAGGCGGCCTACGACTTCACGGTGCAGTACCTGCGCGGCGAGGTGCCGGGCACGCCGCCGGTCAAGCGCCGCATGTACCCGACCAAGCAGATTGCGGTGGCGGAAATGAAGGTCCGGCTCGAGCAGACCCGGGCCATCTTTTTGCAGAATGCCCGCGCCGCCCGCGTTGATCCTTCGAAGGAAATCCGCCTGGGGCTGTACGCCGCCCACTACACCATCATGGAAAACGCCAACGAGATCTGCCGCCTGGCGGTGCGCACCTGCGGCGGCCAGTCCATGCTCAAGACCCTGCCGCTGGAGCGCATGTACCGCGATTCACGCTGCGGCTCGCTGATGCTGCCGTGGACCGCCGAACTCTGCATCGACCGGCTCGGCCGCGAATGCCTGTACGAGCCGGGCGAGCAGGACGAGCAGGCCGTGCTCTAGCGGAATCAGCCATGACGGATCTCGCTTCGCTTATCGAGCGGCACGCGCAGCTTTCACCTGACAAGCTGGCGCTGCACCACGAAGGCCGCGACATCCCTTATGCGCAGCTCTGGCAGCGCATCGAAGCGGCCACCGCCGTGCTGCACGCGGCCGGCGTCCAGCCGGGCGACCGCGTCGCCTGGCTGGGCCTTAACCATCCCGATGTGCTGGTGTTGCTGTTTGCGCTGGCGCGTCTGGGCGCCATCCTGCTGCCGCTGAACTACCGCCTTGCCACGCCCGAACACACGGCCATCCTCGCCCATGCGGGCGTTGGCCTGCTGGTGGTCGACCCGACGCACGCGGACGCCGCCTCAGCCCTGGCGGCGCAGGCCGGCTGCAACTTTCTGCCGGCAGGTGAACTGGCCGGCCGCGCCTCGGGCGGCGGCGCTCCTGCGCTGGGCGGCAGCGCAGATGCACCAGTGCTGCTGGTCTATACCTCGGGAACCAGCGGCCAGCCCAAGGGTGTGTTGCACAGCCAGTCCGGGCTGGTCTGGAACTGCGTGATCTCCACCCATGCGCACGACCTCGTCCCCGGTGACCATGTGCTCAGCACGCTGCCCATGTTTCATGTGGGCGGGCTGTGTATCCAGACGCTGCCCGCGCTGCATGCTGGCGCATCAGTCACCTTGCACAGCCGCTTCGATGCAGGCGCCTGGCTGGCCGATGTAGCGGCGCGGCGGCCGGACTTGTCGCTGCTGGTGCCAGCCACGCTGCGCGCGGTGATCGAACATCCCGCGTTTGCCGCGGCCGACCTGTCCTCGCTGAGGATGCTGGCCACCGGTTCCTCGGCGATTCCTTCCTCCATGATTGCTGCGTTTCACGCACGCGGCGTGCCGGTGGGGCAGGTGTATGGCGCCACCGAGACCGGGCCGGTGTCCATCTACTTGCGCCGTGAAGATGCCGTGCAGCGCGCCGGTTCGGCGGGCCGCGCCGGGCTGCATATCGAGATATGCCTGATGGACGAGCAGGGACGGCCGGTGGCGCCTGGCCAGGTCGGCGAAGTGTGGGTGCGGGGCCCGAATTTGTTGTGCGGCTACTGGAGAGATCCCGAGAATCCGGCCTTTGCCGACGGCTGGTTCCATACCGGGGACCTGGCGCGTTGCGACGATGCGGGGTTTTACGAGATCGTCGGACGCTCCAAGGACATGATCATCTCGGGCGGCGAAAACGTGTACCCGGCGGAGATCGAAAACCTGCTGGCCGACTGTCCGGCGGTTCTCGAAGCGGCCGTGGTCGGTGAACCCGATGCGCGCTGGGGCGAGGTGGTGGTGGCGGTGGTGGTGCGCAAGCCCGGCGCCGAACTCGATGCGGCACAGGTGATGCAGTTGTTCGACGGCCGGCTCGCGCGCTTCAAACACCCGAAACGCATCGTGTTTTGTGATGCCTTGCCCAAAACCGCATTGGGCAAGGTGCAGAAAGCCGGCCTGCTGGCCAGCCTGGCAAGTCAATAAACCGGCTGGTGCTTGCGGATGGCCGACTTGACGGCATCGCTGAGCACAAAACCCGGACCGTACTTCGCGGCCAGTTCGGCGGCGCGCTGCTCGAAAGCGTCCATGCCCATGCCATAGATGAACTGCATCGCGCCGCCGGTCCAGGCCGGGAAGCCGATGCCAAAAATCGAGCCGATGTTGGCGTCGTGCACGCTGGTCAGCACGTTTTCACTGAGGCAGCGCGCGGTTTCCACGGCCTGCCGGTACAGCAGGCGGTCCTTGATGTCGGTGATGTCCCATGTGGCGCCCGGTTTTTCGAACAGGGTTTTGAGTTCAGGCCACAGTGATTTTTTCGCGCCTTTTTCCTCGGGGTAGTCGTAAAAACCGGCGCCGGCGACACGGCCATTGCGGTCGAATTCCTTGACCATGCGTTCCACAATCAATTCACCGGGCGTCGCGATATAGGTTTTGCCTTCGGCGACGTAGTCGGCGCGGGTCTGGTCCAGCACGTGCACGCTGAGTGACAGCGCGGTTTCGTCCAGCACGGCGAGCGGGCCGACAGGCATGCCGCACTGGATGCCGGCGTTTTCGATGGCGGCCGCCGGAATGCCTTCGCCCAGCATGGCCGCGCCTTCCATCACAAAGGTGCCGAAGGTGCGGCTGGTGTAGAAGCCGCGCGAGTCATTGACCACAATCGGGATCTTGCCCAGCGCCTGCACATAGTCGAAGGCGCGCGCCACGGTTTCCTCGTCGGTCTGCTTGCCGCGGATGATCTCGACCAGCTTCATCTTGTCGACCGGGCTGAAGAAATGGATGCCCAGGAATTTTTCGGGATGCGCGCTCGCCGTGGCCAGGCCGCTGATCGGCAGGGTCGAGGTGTTGGATGCAAAAAATCCGCCGGGTGCCAGCAAAGGCTCGGCTTGCTGCGTGACCTTGGCCTTGAGGTCGCGGCGCTCGAACACCGCTTCGATGATCAGGTCGCAACCTGCCAGGTCCGTCACCTGGTCGGTGGCCTGGATGCGCGAGAGCAGGGCGCCCTGCTCGGTCGGGCTCATGCGGCCCTTGTCCACACGCGCCTGCGCGAGTCTGGCGCTGTAGGCCTTGCCGGCATCGGCCTTGTCCTGGCTCACGTCCCTGAGCACGGTGCTGATGCCGCGGCTGGCCTGGGCCCAGGCAATGCCCGCGCCCATCATGCCGGCCCCCAGCAGCCCGACTTTCTGCGGCTTGTAACGCGGGACATCTTTCGGGCGCGAGCGGCCCGACTTGATCGCGTTCATGTTGAAGAAAAAGGTGTTGATCATGTTCTTGGCCACAGGGCTCACGATCAGCCTGGCCAGGTAACGCGACTCGATGCGCAGTGCGGTGTCGAAGTCGACCTGCGCGCCTTCGACCATGGCGGCCAGCGCGTATTCAGGCGCCGGGTACAGGCCGCGGGTTTTCTGCTTGAGCACGGCCGGGGCCACCGCCAGCATGCCGGCGATTTTCGGGTTGGCCGGTGTGCCGCCGGGCATCCTGTAGTTCTTGTCGTCCCAGGGGTGGTGGGCCGGCGCGGCTGCGCCGTCATGCCTGGCTATCCAGGCCAGCGCTGCGGGGCGCAGTGCAGCCGCGTCGGGCACCAGCTCGTGCACCAGGCCCAGTTCCAGCGCTTCATGCGGGTTGAACAGCTTGCTCTCCAGGATGTAAGGCTGGGCACCCATCAGGCCCAGCAAACGTGTCATCTTGGTGATGCCGCTGGCGCCGGGAATCAGGCCCAGCGTGATTTCGGGCAGGCCAAACTGGATCTTGTCGTCGCCCACCGCCACGCGGTAGTGGCCAACCAGTGCCACCTCCCAGCCGCCGCCCAGTGCCGTGCCGTTGAGGCAACTGACCACCGGTTTGCCCAGGGCCTCCAGCGTGCGGAAGTTCTTTTTGGTCTGCTCGATTTCCTGAAACACCTGCGCAGCATCGGAGGTCTGCAAGCGCATGGTCGCCTTGAGGTCGGCGCCGGCAAAAAAAGTGGACTTGTTTGACGCCAGCACGATGCCGCGAATGGCGTCCTTGTCCTTGACCACCTGCGCGGTGGCTTCGCTCAGGTCTTTCTGCCACTGGGCACACATGGTGTTGACGGGTGAACCCTCCTCGTCGAAGGTGAGGGTGGCGATGCCATCGCTGAGTTCGTACTTGATCGTCTTCATCACACTCTTTCCACAATCGTTGCAATGCCCATGCCGCCGCCCACACACAGCGTGGCCAGGCCGTAACGCAGCTTGCGCCGGTGCAGCTCGTCGATCAGGGTGCCGAGAATCATGGCGCCGGTCGCGCCCAGCGGGTGGCCCATGGCGATGGCGCCGCCATTGACATTGACCTTGTCGTGCGGCACTTTCATTTCCTTCATGAAACGCATCACGACCGCGGCAAACGCCTCGTTGACCTCGAACAGGTCGATCTGGTCTATCGTCAATCCGGCCTTGGCCAGTGCCTTGCGCGCCGCCGGCATCGGGCCGGTCAGCATGATGGTCGGGTCGGCGCCGCTCAGCGCGGTCGCGACAATGCGGGCGCGCGGCGTGAGGCCGTGGGTTTTTCCGGCGGCTTCCGACCCGACCAGCACGGCCGCCGCGCCGTCCACGATGCCCGAGGAGTTGCCGGCGTGGTGCACATGGTGGATGCGCTCGACCTGTGGGTAGCGAGTCAACGCGACCTGGTCGAAGCCCATGCCACCCATCTGTTCAAACGCGGGCCGGAGCGAGGCCAGGCCTTCCAGTGTGGTGTGCGGCTTGATGAATTCGTCCTGCGCCAGGATGGTCTGGTCGAGAAAGTCCTTCACCGGCACCATCGACCCGTCGAAATAACCGGCTTCGCGTGCCCTGGCCGCGCGCTTCTGGCTTTCCATCGCGAAGCTGTCCACATCGGCGCGGCTGAAGCCCTCGAGGGTGGCGATCAGGTCGGCGCCTATGCCCTGCGGCACAAAGCCGGTGGCGCTGTTGGTCTCCGGGTCCTGCGCCCAGGCGCCGCCGTCCGAACCGATGGGTACGCGGCTCATGCTTTCGACGCCGCCCGCCACCACCAGGTCTTCCCAGCCGGAGCGCACTTTTTGCGCCGCCATGTTGACGGCTTCCAGGCCGGAGGCGCAAAAGCGGTTGACCTGCACGCCCGACGCGCGGAAGTCCCAGCCGGCCTTCAGCGCTGCGACCTTGGCAATCACCGATCCCTGCTCGCCGATGGGCGACACCACACCCATGACCACGTCGTCCACTTGCGCCGTGTCGAAGCCGTTGCGGCGCTGCAACTCGGTCAGCACGCCGGCCAGCAGGTTGACCGGTTTGACCTCGTGCAGGCTGCCGTCTTTTTTGCCCTTGCCGCGCGGCGTACGGATGGCGTCGTAGATGAATGCTTCGGTCATGGGAGGCTCCTGCTGGAAAAGAGGGTGCAGGAACGAGTATATTCATTTCACCAAGCAACTGCTTTTCATAAATATGGCCCCGGCCTTCAACGCGACAGGTGACCCATGATTGACCGCACCCTTTTTACCAGCGACCACGAAGCTTTTCGGGATGCCTTCCGCAAGTTCTGCGACAAGGAAATTGCGCCTTTTCATGAGGCATGGGAAGAGCAGGGTTATGTGGACCGCGCGGTCTGGAACAAGGCCGGCGAGAACGGCTTTTTGTGCATGACCATGCCGGAAGCTTACGGCGGATCGGGTGCCGACAAGCTGTATTCGGTGGTGCAGATGGAGGAACTGGCGCGCGGCGGTTACAGCGGCATCGGCTACAGCCTGCACAGCGAAATTGTGGCGCCCTACCTGCTGCACTACGGCACCGAAGCGCAAAAACTCAAGTACCTGCCCAAACTCGCCAGCGGCGAGATGGTGGGCGCGATTGCGATGAGCGAACCCGCTGCCGGCTCGGATTTGCAGGGCGTCAAGACCACCGCCATCCAACAGGCCGACGGCAGTTACCTGCTCAATGGCGGCAAGACCTTCATTACCAACGGCTGGCATGCCGACCTGGTGGTGGTGGTGGCCAAGACCAATCCGGCGGCCGGCGCCAAGGGCACCAGTCTGTTGCTGGTCGAGCGTGGCATGCCCGGTTTTTCGGTGGGCAAGCGCCTGAAAAAACTGGGCCTCAAGGCGCAGGACACGTCAGAGCTGTTTTTCTCCGACGTGAGCGTCCCGGCCGCCAACCTGTTGGGCGGCCAGGCGCATGAAAACCGCGGCTTTATCTGCCTGATGGAGCAACTGCCCTGGGAGCGGCTGCAGATCGCCATCACGGCGGAGGCCTCGGCGCAGGCGGCCATCGACTGGACCGTGGACTATGTGAAGGAACGCAAGGTGTTCGGCCAGCCCGTGGCCAGCTACCAGAACACGCGTTACGCCCTGGCCGAGTTGCAGACGCAGGTGCAGGTGGCGCGCGTCTTCATCGACAAATGCACCGAACTCCTCGCGGGCGACAAGCTCGACACGGCAACTGCCAGCATGGCCAAGTACTGGACCACCGACCTGCAGTGCAAGGTGATGGACGAGTGTGTGCAGCTGTTCGGCGGTTACGGCTACATGTGGGAATACCCGATCACGCGCGCTTATGCTGACGCGCGTGTGCAGCGGATTTACGGCGGCACCAACGAGATCATGAAGGAAGTTATCTCGCGCGCGATGGGGTTGGCCGCCAGGTAGCCCGGTTCCAGCATGAAAAAGCCCCGTTGCCCTAGAGCAGCGGGGCTTGGTCCGAACCGGCGCCTGCATGGCAGGCACTGGCGGATCGATCAGGAAGGGTCTTTGCTGCGCGTGCGGCTGACGGCGCTGAAGATGCCTATACCCAGAAAAATCAGTGCACCGATGCCGATGTACAGGTGCGGCACGCCTGCCACCACAGCGGCCCAGATGACGCCGCCCAGAAAAATCACAAACCCGATCATGTATAGCGCAAAAGACATGGCTTCCTCCAGAAGTTGATGTCGCAAGTGTGGCGACCCGCCGCCATGCCGCCTATCGGTTGCCAGCTTCTGACGCTGTGGGAGCCGGCCTACTGTGCGCTAACCCACAGACGCCTGTCTGGGAAAGTTCTAAACAACAGAAGTGTCCTGTGGTCTAAAGCTTTACGTCTTGCGCACGGGGAGAAATTCATCACAAAACCACGGTTCAGAATGCCTGTATCAGAACGTGACAGCCTGTAATGAAAAGAATACGATGAGACACAAAGGGGCGATGTCTCTGAACCCCACATAACTCGAATGACGTTTTGCAAGGAGGTCCGCAGACCTCACCACAACCCCACAACCGATACCGTCATGTCATTCTTTCAAAGTCTTTTTTCCTCGTCGCAAGGCGGTGCCCGCGAAAGCGGCGGCGGGCCCGAGACCGGGCCCGTCAAGATGAACCTCGACGAACGCATGGCGTTCCGGCGGGAGATGCTTTTTGATTCCGTCAAAAGCACCATGGAGAGCCGGGGCATCCTGAGTGCCAGCTACCGCTTCAAGGTGGTGCGTGCCGACAAACGGGGTCACAGCTTTGTCGTGATGGTCGATCTGTCCACCGACTTCATGGATGGTGAACAGGGCCAGCAGCGGCCCCTGATGGCGCTGGGTGATGCGATCCGGAAAAACGCACTGTCACGTTACGGCATCGGTGTGCCCGCCGTTTACTGGCGCGTCAATGAAGAGATCAAGGGCTTCGATCCGCAGCGTGGCGAGGACACCAACCCCGGCACTGCCACGCCTGAAGCCATCCGTTCATCCAACTTGCGCAAGTACGAACGCGCCACGGCACAGGAACTGGCGGCATTCGAATCTGCCTGGCAAAAAAGCAGCGAGCTGTCCATCGGCGACCGTACCTACTCGTCCGATCTCGCGCCTTTGGGCAGTGACAGCAAGGACGGTGTCCGGGACAGCGACGCCGACAGCAGCCGCGACAGCCGCTAGGCGCCAGCCGGCGTCCCTTTCGCGCGCTGAACGGCGCGTCCCGGCCTGCGCCCGATAATGGCGCTTTGTTCACCGACCGGGTTCCCGTCATGCTTTTTCCTCCTTCCTGCCGGCACCTGCCCGGCATTTCCGGTCCCTTCCCGAAAGTCCCTGCGTGAGCGGGCCCGCCACCATCGCCTGGAGCGAAGCCGGTGAGGCGCGGTCTGCGCGCTGGCGCTCGGAAAGCGGCGCGCCGCCGCCCCGACGCGTGGTGCTTGCCGATGACACGCTGAGCGCCGATGCGGCTTTCCGGCTGGCCAGCGAGGGCACGGGCATGTTGTGGCGCGGTGACTTCCAGAACGCACGCCTTCTGCTCCAGGCACTGGCACGCCGTATCGACAAACCGCGCAAAACCAGGAAGGCCAAAGCGGACGCGCCGCCGCCATCCCCCATTGACGCCTTCAACCACTACCGCCAGGCCCAATCGCAGCGCGCACGCACCCTGGCCATGCTGCTGATCGAGTTCGATGGCGAGCACAGGATCGCCCTGCGGCGCGCGCCCGATGTGGTTCAGGCCTGTACGGCGGTTTATGGGGCCGGCGATGCCGCCCAGGGCCACTACGTGGCCCCGCTGCGCGAACTGCAGGGCCTGATAGGCGCCCACGAGTGGCGAAAAAAGGGCGTGGCCATCGCAGCCCTGGGCGGGGAACGCATCTACCCGCATTACGGCGTGTTTGCGCCGGTGCGCGGGGACTACATGGAATTGCTGGCCCAGGCGCCGCTGCCGCCCGCCCTGTCCTCGGGCGGTGTGGCCTTCGATATCGGCACCGGCACCGGGGTGCTGGCGGCGCTGCTGGTGCGCCGCGGCGTCAGCCGCGTGGTGGCGACCGACACTGATCCGCGCGCGCTCGCCTGTGCGCGCGAGAACCTCGCCAGGCTGGTGCCGGACGGGCGAGTCGAACTGCTACAGGCCGACCTGTTTCCCGCAGGCGTCGCGCCACTGATCATCTGCAACCCGCCCTGGGTGCCGGTGCGCCCGAGTTCACCCATCGAACACGCGGTCTATGACCCCGACAGCCGCATGCTGCGTGGATTTCTGGACGGCCTGGCAGCCCACCTGGCGCCGGGCGGCGAAGGCTGGCTGATCCTGTCGGACCTGGCCGAACACCTGGGCTTGCGCTCGCGCACGCAGCTCCTTGACTGGATCGCCGCAGCCGGCCTGCAAGCGCTGCACCGGCTGGATGTGCAGCCCATCCACCCCAAGGCGGAAGATCCTGACGATCCGCTGCATGCGGCGCGGGCTGCCGAAATCACCTCGCTATGGCGCCTGGTGGTCAAGCCGTTGCCCTGAAATTGCTATGAAGTTGATAGCTGCCTGCGCACGGCTGACAAGGGTTGAGACCTGTTTTTGTCTGGGATGTTGACCCGGTGCCGTGGCTGCCCGGCTGTCATCCCGATTTCTCCGAAAGGACACTCCCATGGCGTATGAACTGCATTATTGGCCGACCATCCAGGGCCGCGGAGAATTTGTCCGGCTCGCCCTGGAGGCTGCTGGCGCGGATTATGTGGACGTGGCGCGTGGCAGGGGCAAAGGGCAGGGCGTGACTGCCAGCTTGCGGCGCATGGCCGCGAAGGACCTGGTGCAGCCGCCGTTCGCGCCGCCCTTTCTGGTCCACGGCGCACGCACCATCGGCCAGACCGCCGCCATCCTGCTGTACCTCGGCCCGCGCCTGGGCCTGGTCGGCAAAAGCGAGGCGGCGCGGATCTGGACGCACCAGCTGCAGCTGACGGTGGCCGACGTGGTGGCGGAAGTGCATGAGACGCATCACCCGATCGCGACCGGTCTCTACTACGAAGAGCAGAAGAAGGAAGCGGTCCAACGCGCGAAAGCGTTTCGCGAGCAGCGCATTCCCAAGTTCTTGGACTGGTTCAACACCGTGCTGGCACGCAATCCTGCCGGCAGCCGCTGGCTGGTGGGCGCGCGCCTTGGTTACGCCGACCTGTCGCTGTTCCAGCTCGTCGACGGCCTGCTTTATGCCTTTCCCAAAGCCACGCAACGCGCGCTCGAGACAAGGCCGCTGGTGGCGGCTTTGCACTTGCGCGTGGCAGGCCACCGACGTGTTGCGCACTATCTGGCCAGCGAGCGCCGCATTGCCTTCAACGAGGACGGCATTTTCCGCCGTTACCCCGAGCTGGACGGCTAGATCGCTGCCGTTCCCGGTACCGTTTTGCCGGCGCCGGCATACGGCGCGTTCTCCTACACCTGCCCATGTCCCTGCCTGACCACAGGCCGCTGGATGCCGATTGAGGATGAATTTCTGGCTGCGAAAAATGGCGTTTTGGACGCTGTACCTGAAGCGGTCATTCATCCCAATCATCATCCAAGGAGCATCAGCATGGCACTCGATTACAAAGACAAGGACAACCTCAACCTCGACCCGATCACGGACGCCCCTGGCGCACATCCCGTCGGCACCGGCCTGGGTGCAGCCGCAGGCGGCGCAGCGGCAGGTGCCGCGGCTGGCGCCTTGGGCGGACCGGTCGGCGCGCTGGCCGGTGCAGTGGTCGGCGCCGTTGCCGGCGGCCTGGGCGGCAAGGCGGTGGCAGAAGCCATCAACCCGACCGCCGAAGAGGCTTACTGGCGCGACAACTACAGCCGCGAGCCGTATTACCAGAGCAACCGCAGCTACGAAGACTATGCGCCGGCGTACCGCCTGGGGGTGTACGGCCGCAGCAACTACAGCGGCACGTTCGAGGAAGCACAAAGCGACATGTCGGTCTACTGGGACAGTCGCAAGGAAAACTCCCGCCTGTCCTGGCCCGAGGCAGAAGCCGCCAGCCGGGCCGCCTGGACCCGTGTGGACCAGCAGCTGGCGGGCAGCCGCACCAGCGCCGGCGAGCTCGCTGACAACGATGACGTGATCGACACCCTCAATGACTTGCTGGAATCCAGCCGCGACGGTGAGTACGGTTTCACCGAGTGTGCTGAACACGTCAAGGCCCAGGACATCAAGACCCTGCTGCTGCGCCATGCCGACGAATGCCGCGGCGCGGCTGCCGAGCTGGCTGCACAGATCCGCCAGTTGGGCGGGGAGCCGGACGAAGGCGGAACCGCCAGCGGCGCGATGCATCGCGGCTGGGTTTCGGTGCGCGGCGCGCTCAGTGGTTACACCGACCTGGCCATGCTGGAAGAGTGCGAGCGCGGCGAAGACGCGGCGCTGGCCCGGTACCGCAAGGCGCTCAAGGAAGACGATCTGCCTTCCGGCGTGCGCACGCTGATCGAGCGCCAGGCGCAGGGCGCGCAGCGCAACCATGACCAGGTCAAGGCCATGCGCGATGCCCTCAAGGCCGCGTCGTGATGCGTTCGTGACAGAAACAAAAAAGCTGGCCTCGGCCAGCTTTTTTTTGTCCGCGCTTTGCGTCCGGTTCCGGCTTTCGGTCTAGTTCTTCAGCCTGCTGCCGCAATCCACCTGTGCGCTGAGCACCGCCCCCTGCTGGCCGAAGCTGCTGTCGGTCACCTTGCAGCCGGAGGCCTTCTCGATGGCCTGGACCAGACTGGCGGGCTTGGGCTGGTGACCCGACAGGCCAGCCGGCGCTGTCGCGGTCCAGGTGCTGGCCGTGAGCTGTTCGACCCGGTAGGCCAGGCCGTCGAGCTGGACCTGTTGGGACGCTGCGGGTTGTGGATTGACCAGTCCGCTGCAAGCCGTCAGGCCCCAGGCCATGACGACCGCGGCCAGGGTGGCGACCGGCCTGACCGGATGGGCGTTCAAAAAAGCCCCGTCAGGCTCAGTGTGGCTTTCGGTTGGGGAACCAGCGGCGGCGTATCCGGCGTTTTGGACTGGGGACAACCGGTCAGGAAAACCACGGCAAGCAGCACAGGCAGGGTGGGGTAGATAAATTTCATGACAGGCTCCCGGCGGGATGATCGGCGTCGTTGATGGGCCACCGGCCGCAGGACTGCGCCGGTGATGAAAGAACGATACACGGGAGATGACAGCTTTTCAACAAGCGCGGGGCTGCACGGGTGTCGGCGGATAACGCGTTCGCCTGTGATGGCCGGCCTACATTCATGGCTTGCGGGCGCGCACCCTGGCGGCCGCCGCCGGTTTGAAACCCATGGCCTTCATGGCGGTGGACAGGGTGACCCGCGATGATTCGTAGCTGTCCCAGGGCGAATTGCCAATCGCCAGGCGTTCTCCGATATTGCGTGCATTCCAGTGTGCGGCGCCCGTAAGGCCGTCGAGTTCTTCCCAGGCGACCGGCACGGACACGCCCATGCCGGGCCGCGCGCGTACCGACCAGGCGCAAACCGTGGTGGCGCCGAAGCCGTTGCGCAGGTAGTCGGGGAAGATCTTGCCGACCCGGTTGCGGGGGCCGCTTTTGGCGACAAAACGGTCGGGGATGACGCTGGACAGGTGCTGCACGATGGCCTGGGAAAAATCCTTCACCGTGTCCCAGCCCTGCGCGGGCTTGAGCGGCACCACCACATGCAGGCCCTTGCCGCCGCTGGTTTTCAGGAAGCAGGGCAGCCCCAATTCCTTGAGGAAGGCCTGCACCAGCTGCGCCGATTCCTGCACCTGCGACCATGACACGCCCTCGCCGGGGTCGAGGTCGAAGGTCATGCGGTCGGGCTTGCCGATGGCGCGGGTGGTGGCGTTCCAGGTGTGGAATTCCATGACGTTGAGTTGCGCCGCCGCCAGCAGGGTCTCCGCAGTCGCGATGGCCAGCAGCGGGGCATGACCGGGGTCGAACTTTGGGTCCAGCTGCCTGATGCCGGGAATGCTGGTGCTGTCGGCGTGTTTCTGGAAAAACAGCTCGCCAGTGATCCCGTCCGGCGCGCGCACCAGCGCCACCGGTCTGGCCTTGAGATGCGGCAGGATGAGCGGCGCCACGCGCGCGTAGTGCTCGATCAGCTCCAGCTTGGTGAAACCAGTGCCGGGATCGATGATGCGTTCCGGGTGGGTGACGCGCAGCTTGCCGGTGCTGACCGGTGGCAAGCTTGCTGCGGCCTTATTCGGCGCAGTCTTTTTTGCCGCGGGTTTTTTTGCGGCGGCGGGTCTTTTAGAGGCCATGATTGTCTCCACAGCTAAGGCAGATTCACGCACCACCTTGCGCGCAGGTTTGTCGCTGCGCAAGCCCTGGAACACGGCATGGCGGATATTTCCGGCGCGTGTCCATTGTGCAAAAACGACCTCGGCCACCAGTGTGGGCTGGACCCAGTGGCCCTTGACAGATGAGGGCAGGCCGGCAAACGGCGCGCGGGAGATGGCCAGCGGCGTCAGCGCAGCCAGCAGGCTGTGGAGGGTCTTCTCGTCAAAGCCCGTGCCCACATTGCCGACATGTTTGAGTTCGCCCCGGTCGTTGTAGACGCCGAGCAGCAGCGCGCCCAGGCCGGTGCGTGAACCCTGGGGCGCGGTGTAGCCGCCGATCACAAACTCCTGGCGAAGTTGCGTCTTGACCTTGATCCAGTCGCTCGATCGGCGCGAGACATAGGCCGATGCGGCGCGTTTGCCGATCACGCCTTCGAGGCCGAGTCGCGCCGCCGAAGCTAGCAGGTCCTGCGCGTCGCCCTCCAGGGTCTCGCTGAAGCGCAGCTGAGCTAGCCCGGCGTCGCTGACCAGACCGCGCAGCACTTCGCGCCGCTGGACCAGCGGCAGCTGGCGCAGGTCATGCCCATTGCAAAACGGCAGGTCGAACACGTAATACACAATCTGCGCGGTGCTGGCGCTGTCGAAGGCGTTTTGCAGCGCGCCGAAGTCGGGCACACCGTCCTGCCCATGCACCACAATCTCCCCGTCCAGCCAGCCCGAGGCCAGGCCGAGCTGCGACAGCGTCCTGACCAGCGGCTGGAGCTTGGCCGACCAGTCGTGGCCGTTGCGCGTGAAACACTGGATGGTCTTGCCGGCGATGCGTGTCAGCAGGCGGTAGCCGTCGAACTTGATTTCATACAGCCAGTCGCCCTCGTCTTCGGGCACGGCCGAAACCAGTGTCGCCAGCTCCGGCGCCAGGGTGGCCGGCAGGGCTGCCTTGACGGCATCTGTCGGCAGTGATGCGCGGGTTTTGGCTGCGGATTTTGCAGCGGGCTTTTTTGCGGCCGCAGATTTGGCGGTCGCCCTCTTTTTCGGGGCCAGCGGCTGGCCGGTCAGCACGCTGTTCGGCAGGGCCTCCAGCACATCGTAGTCGGTCGCTGCCCGCGCCTGGTCGTCTTTTTCCTTGATCAGCAGCCAGGGCGGCTGGCGTTCCTCGCCCTTGCCGTGCATGCGCACCAGCGTCCAGTGGCCCTTGAGCTTGTCGCCCTGCAGCTCGAACTTGAGCTTGCCGCTTTTGAGCGTTTCAGATGCATCGCCGGCAGGCAGCCAGATGCCCCGGTCCCAGACGATGACCTTGCCGGCGCCGTATTGTTTGTCGGGGATGTTGCCCTCGAAATCAGCGTAGGAGATCGGGTGGTCCTCCACCTGCACCGCCATGCGTTTGACCTTGGGGTCCAGGCTGGGGCCCTTGGGCACAGCCCAGCTTTTCAGCGTGCCGTCGAGCTCGAGCCGGAAGTCGTAGTGGAGACGGCTGGCATCGTGTTTCTGGACCACGAACCTCAGGATTTTCGAGCGGCGACCACCGGCAGCAGGTTCCGGTGTGCGGTCGAAATCCCGCTTGCTGCGGTAACTCTCCAGCGGGTCGGCGGCGGCCGCGGCGCGTGGGGCCATGCCGCGTCAGGCCGCCTTGCGCCGGGCCGGCGCGGCCTTGGCCGCAGGTTTGCGCGTGGTTTTGGCAGCTGCCTTTTTGGCCGGCGCTTTGGTCGCTGCGCTGTCCGGCTTGTTGGCTCCGCCCTTGTTGCGCAGGCTGCGCTGCAGCAATTCGGTCAGGTCGATGATCTTCGCGCCGGAGCGGCCTGCGCTGTCCTCGTCCGCTTCCGGCTGCTCCACGGTTTCGACCTTGCCTTCCTTCACCTTCTGCTCGACCAGCGCCATGATGTCGTCCTTGAAGGAGTCGCTGAACTGCTCGGGCTGCCACTTGCCGGTCATGTCGTCCACCAGTTGTTTGGCCATGGACAGCTCCTTGTCGGTCAGGCCGGCAGCTTTGGCGCCTTCGGCCGGCAGGTCCAGGTCTTCCCAGCTGCGGATGTCGGCGCCCCAGCGCAGCAGGTTGAGGATCAGCCCGGGGCCGGAAGGCACCAGCACGGCCAGGTGCTGCTTGGTCTGGATCACCACCCGGGCGATGCCCACACGCTGGGTTTTCAGCAGCGTGTCGCGCAACAGCGCATAGACTTTTTTCCCCTTGTTGATGGGCGCAATGTAATAGGGCCGCTCCAGGTAGATAAAGGGGATGTCCGTGTTCGGCACAAAACTCTCGATCTCTATGGTCTGCGTGGTTTTGGGGTAAGCCGCGGCGATTTCCTCCGGCGACAGCACCACATACTGGCCGTCTTCCCAGGCGATGCCCTTGACGATATTTTCCTTGGTGATGTCCTTGCCGGTTTTCTTGTTGATGCGTTTGTAGCCGACCGGGTCCATGCTGCGTTTGTCCAGCCAGTCGAAATCGATGCCGCTTTCGGTGGTGGCCGAATGCAGCGACACCGGAATATGCACCAGCCCGAAGCTGATGGCGCCTTTCCACAATGCGCGTGAGGCCATGCTCAAGCCCCTCCGTGCTGGAGAGTGGGGCGCTTGGTCGGGCAGGAAAAAGTGGTTCGCATCGGCAGGTCCCGTCAATGGATGGCAACGATGGCAGCGCGTGCCAGAAACCGCAATTTAGGGTCAGAGCCTGCTGGAGAGTGTCGGCAGGCGGCCAGCACCACCGTAGGACGGCAGACTGTCCTACATGCCGGAGCCGCCGCACGTCCTAAGATGGCTTGACCCTATTCATCACCGGAGACACACCATGACTTCCCGCCACACCCTGCGCGCTGCGCTCGCCCTTGCCGCCGTTGTCCTGATTGCCGGTTGCGGCATGATGACGCCGCAGTCCAACACCGTTGCCCTCACCACCCAGCTGCGCGGTGCCAATGAGGTTCCACCCGTTGCCAGCAACGGCGGCGGCCAGGTCGATGCCATGCTCGACAAGAGCACCGGCGTCTTCAAATGGCAGCTGTCCTATTCAGGTTTGAGCGGCCCGGCCACGGCCGGCCACTTTCACGGACCGGCCATGGTCGGTGCCAACGCCGGTGTCGCGTTGCCCTTCACCGGCGCGGTGACCAGCCCGATGTCCGGCCAGGCCACACTGACCGCCGCCCAGATGGCCGACCTGCTGGCCGGCAAGTGGTACGCCAACATCCATACCGCGCGTTATCCCGGCGGCGAGATCCGCGGGCAAATGACGGTTCGCAACTAATTCCAAGGACCTTCCATGAACAAGACATTCTCAGCCTTTTTCGCATCGGCCATCCTGGCTCTCTCTGCCTCGGCGGCCTTGGCGCAGCCTGTGGCCCAGGAAGAGCGGCTGCTCGAGCGCGGTGCCGTTGCGGACGTGACGCCGCAGCAGCGTTACCGCACGGCCATCAACGAAGCCGGCGGCGGCTACAAGCTGTGGCTTGCCGAATGTGCCGCCATGGCCGCTTCCGAGCGCACCGCCTGCCGGCGCGAAGCCAAGGTCGCGTATGACCGCGACATGGCCGCTGCCCGCGCCATCCTGCGCAAGTAACAGGCCACCGTCTCCTCCGTTTGGCCCCGCCTTTGAGCGGGGCCTTTTTTCGTCCGGGCCCTGTGCTTGCACGCGCAACCAGTACGGTATATAGTTGCGGGCGCAACCAAATCCATGTCATGACCAATGCCTCTTCCCCGCTGCCCGCCCGTGTGCCCGTCCTGATCGCCGGCGGCGGGCCAGTCGGCCTGACGCTGGCTGCCTTGTTGTCGAGGCTGGGCATTGCCAGCCTGGTGATCGAGGCCGATGACGGCTACTGCAGCGGCAGCCGTGCCATCTGCATGTCGCGCCGTTCGCAGGAGATCCTCGGCTGGGTCGGCGCTGACAAGCCGCTGGTCGGCAAGGGTCTGTCCTGGGTGGGCGGGCGCAGTTACTGGCGCGACGCCGAGGTGCTGCATTTCCGTATGCCCAGCGAGCCCAGCCAGCGTTTTGCGCCCATGGTGAATATCCAGCAGTTCTACGTGGAAGAGTTCGCGCATCGCGCGGGAGGCGTGGGCATGGATGTGCGCTGGTCCAGCCGCGTGGCGGCCGTGCGTCCGCAGGCCGACGGCGTTGATGTCGATGTGCAGGACGCCTCGGGTGTACACACGGTGCGCGCCGGTTGGGTGGTCGCCTGCGACGGCGGTCGCAGCACGGTGCGCGAGCAGCTCGGCCTGCAGCTTCAGGGTACGCAGTACGACGGCAAATACGTCATTGTCGATGTGGTGCAGAAGACAAAACGCGCGGTCGAGCGCCTGGCCTGGTTCGACCCGCCGTCCAACCCCGGCTCCACCATCCTGATGCACCGCCAGCCCGATGACATCTGGCGCATCGACTACCAGATCCGTGACGACGAAGATCCGGTCGAGGCGGTCAAACCCGAAAACGTCTTGCCGCGCGTGTCCAGCCATTTGCGCATGATCGGCGAAGACGAACCCTGGGAGCCGCTGTGGATCTCGATCTACAACGCCAAGTGCCTGAGTCTGGACAGCTACCGCCACGGCCGCGTGTTCTTCGCCGGTGATGCGGCGCACCTGGTGCCCATCTTCGGCGTGCGCGGGCTCAATTCAGGCCTGGATGACGCGGGAAACCTGGCCTGGAAGCTGGCCGCCGTCATCGAGGGCAGGGCGGCCGACAGCCTGCTCGACTCCTATTCCACCGAGCGTGTTCACGCCGCGCGCGAAAACATCGCTTACGGCGCGAAAAGCACCGAGTTCATGGCGCCGCCCGACTTTGCCTTCAAGCTGATGCGTGAAGCCACCTTGCGGCTGGCGCTCAGCGACGACAAGGTGCGCCCGCTGATCAACCCGCGCCAGTCATCGCCCATCACCTATGTCGATTCACCACTCAATGCGGCACAAGCCGGTGCGTGGGCCAGCGATCTGGCTGCACCCGGCGCGCCCGCGCCCGAGGCCCTGCTGGCCGGCCCGCACGGCCCGCTGCACCTGACGCAATGTTTCGGCCGCGACATGCTGTGCCTGGTGTTCGCCGGCGGCGCCATGCCCGACGCGCTACGGGACTTGCCGGAGCGTGGCGTGGCGGTGCTGGAGATAGAACCCGAGGCCGACACGCTGGGCCAGGCACGCCAGCGTTACGGCCTGCCCGATGCCAGCGCCGAGGCCCTGGTGCTGGTGCGCCCCGATGGTTACGTGATGGGCCGCTGGCGCGGCCTGGACCCGGCGCCGCTGTTGGCCGCCCTCGAAGAGAAAGGATTCCCGGTATGACCGATGCTGACCTGGACCGCAGTTACACCGCGCTCTGCGAGGCGCTGGCAGCCGTGGGCGAGGCGCAAGCGCCGCTGCTGCTGTCCATGCTGAGCCTGTCGCTGATGAGCCGCTTCGAGCGTGCCGACGAGGTCTTGCCCCTGATTGCCAATGCGCACAGGCAATGCGGCGCGGGAGCTGGCGATGCCGCGTAAACCGGCCGCCCGGCTGCCGCTGGACCGTTTCCTGACTTACCGGCTGCACCTGGTCAACAAGCTGACCGACAAGTTCAGCAGCGACGCCTATGCCGACGAGTTCGGCCTGCCGGTGGGCGAGGCACGCTGTCTCGCAGCCATCGGCAACTTCGCGCCGCTGTCGGTGGTCGAACTGGCGGCCAAAGCCAACCTCGACAAGGGCCAGGCGAGCCGCGCGGCCCAGGCACTGGCCGAGCGCGGCCTGGTCAGCAAACACGCGAGCCCGACGGATGGCCGCGGCGTGGTGCTGGCACCGACGGCGGCCGGAAGGGCGCTCTGGAACCGGGTGATGGCGCTGATCGCACGCCGCAATGACGAGATCTTCGCTTGCCTGTCCGCCGCAGAACGGCAGCAGCTGGGCGCCATGCTGGACCGCCTGATCAGCCATGCGCGGACATAAATCGTTCATTTAAACGTCGAATCCGCCTGATTCAGGGCGCGAAGTACCCCTCCGGGGCGCACAAACGGGCGTAAAACCTTAAAATCAAAGGTTGCCTCTTCAAGCCCCATGAACGCCCCCATCGACGTCTCCTTTTTCGCACGCGCCGCCAAACCGCTGACCAGCTACCGCAAATACTGGGCCAGCCGCTTCGGCACGTCGAAATTCCTGCCCATGAGCCGCGCCGAGATGGACGTCCTGGGCTGGGACAGCTGCGACATCATCATCGTCACCGGCGACGCTTATGTGGACCACCCGAGCTTCGGCATGGCCGTGATCGGCCGCATGCTCGAAGCCCAGGGCTTTCGCGTCGGCATCATCGCCCAGCCCGACTGGCAAAGCGCCGACCCGTTCAAGGCGCTGGGCAAGCCCAACCTGTTTTTCGGCGTGACCGCCGGCAACATGGATTCGATGATCAACCGCTACACCGCGGACCGCAAGATCCGCAGCGACGACGCCTACACGCCCGGCGACATCGGCGGCAAACGTCCCGACCGCGCCGCCATCGTCTACAGCCAGCGCTGCCGCGAAGCCTACAAGGACGTGCCCATCATCCTGGGCGGCATCGAAGGCTCGCTGCGCCGCATCGCGCATTACGACTACTGGTCGGACAAGGTGCGCCGTTCCATCGTGGTCGACGCCAAGTGCGATTTGCTGCTTTACGGCAATGCCGAACGCGCGATTGTCGAGATCGCGCACCGCCTGGCCGCGAAGGAACCGGTGGCGCACATGACCGACATCCGCGGCACGGCCTTTATCCGCCGCAGCGGTGACGAAACGGCGGAGGGCTGGTTCGAGATCGATTCCACCAGCGTCGATGCGCCGGGCCGGGTCGAGGCGCATGTCAACCCGTATCTGATGATTTCGGAGCAGGCGAAAGAGCAGGGCGCAAGCTGCGCGCGTGAGGACGAAGCGGCCGAGGTGGCGGCGCAGGCGGAGTCCGCCGGTTCCCCGGTGCTTGCAAAAGCGCCGCAGGCCAACCCGGCGATCAAGCCGCTGACCTTTGTGCCCAACCCCGCCTTGCCGCACATGCAGGGCCGGATCAAGGTGCCGCCGCGCGATCGTTCCGTGATCCGCCTGCCGTCTTACGAACAGGTCAAAAGTGATGCGGTGCTGTATGCCCACGCGAATCGTGTGCTGCACCTGGAAACCAACCCGGGCAACGCCCGCGCGCTGGTGCAGGCGCACGGTGAAGGTGCGACTGCGCGCGACGTCTGGATCACGCCGCCACCGATTCCGCTGACCACGGCCGAGATGGACTACGTCTTCGACCTGCCGTATGCGCGCGCGCCGCACCCGGCCTACCAGGACGAGAACGGCAGCCACGACGGCGCGACCAAGATCCCGGCCTGGGAGATGATCCGTTTTTCCGTGAACATCATGCGCGGCTGTTTTGGCGGCTGCACCTTCTGCTCGATCACCGAGCACGAGGGCCGCATCATCCAGAGCCGCTCGGAAGACTCGGTGATCCGCGAGATCGAGGCCATCCGCGACACCGTCAAGGGTTTCACCGGCGCGATCTCCGACCTGGGCGGGCCGACCGCCAATATGTACCGCATCGGCTGCAAGTCGCCCGAGATCGAGGCCGCCTGCCGCAAGCCGAGTTGCGTCTACCCGGGCATCTGCTCCAACCTCAACACCGACCACAACCCGCTGATCAAGATGTACCGCCGCGCGCGGGCGCTCAAGGGCGTGAAGAAAATCCTGATCAGTTCCGGGCTGCGTTACGACCTGGCCGTGCAGTCGCCCGAGTACGTCAAGGAACTGGTCACGCACCACGTCGGCGGTTATCTCAAGATCGCGCCCGAGCACACCGAGCAGGGGCCGCTGACCAAGATGATGAAGCCCGGCATCGGCAGCTACGACAAGTTCAAGCAGCTGTTCGAGAAGTACAGCCTGGAAGCCGGCAAGAAGCAGTTTTTGATTCCCTACTTCATCGCCGCCCACCCCGGCACCAGCGACGAAGACATGATGAATTTGGCGATCTGGCTCAAGAAAAACGGCTTCCGCGCCGACCAGGTGCAGACCTTTTACCCGTCGCCCATGGCCACCGCCACGACCATGTACCACACCAACAAAAATCCGCTGCGCAAGATCACGCGCGACAGCGAGACGGTGGACATCGTGCGCGGCGACAGGCGGCGCCGCCTGCACAAGGCCTTTCTCCGCTACCACGACGCCAACAACTGGCCGCTGCTGCGCGAGGCGCTGAAAGCCATGGGCCGCGCCGACCTGATCGGCAACGGCAAGCACCATTTGATCCCGACCTTCCAGCCGATGACCGACGGCGGCTACGTCAGCGCGCGCAAGAAAAATTCGACCACCGTGGCGCTGAAACCCGTGACGCCCGTCAAAGGGCGCATCCTGACCCAGCACACCGGTTTGCCACCGCGCGACAACGGTTCAGGCAAAGCTGTGCGGCGCAACAAGCCGCGTTAACCCTTCCCAGGCTTTTCAAGGCTCTTCCTGCCGTCGCGCCGGTGACAAGCTGCGGGTTTATACCGGCTGGCTGTTTTTCGCATGGTGTTGCTAAATCTCGCGACCAACCGGAGATTCCCATGCCCAAACCCTTGAACCGTCGCGAATTGTTTGCCCACGCTGGCATTGCCGGCCTTCCCCTTTACCTTGGCGGCGTTAGCTCCCTGGCGATGGCCCAGCAGGGTTATCCCAACAAACCCATCCGTATCGTCGTGCCGTTCAATGCCGGCGGCGCCACCGATGTCCTGACCCGGTTGATTGGTGACAAGCTCAGCGCCCGCCTGTGGCAACCGGTGATCGTCGAAAACAGGGGTGGGGCGGGCGGCATTGTCGGCACCGATACCATCGCCAAGGCGCCAGCGGACGGCTACAACTTCGTGGTTTCGCTGAATTCTTCGCTCCTGACCAACCAGTTCCTGTACGACAGGCTGCCGTACAACCCCCAGCGCGACTTGACCCTGGTTTCGCAGTTCGTCAATTCGCCGGTGACCCTGGTGGTGCATCCCGGCGTACCCGCGAAAAATGGCCCCGAGTTGTTGAAGTACATCGCGGCCAACAAAGGCAAACTGTCCTATGGCTCGTGGGGCGTTGGCTCCTACGCCCATCTGGCTGGCTACTCCATGAGCGCGAGCCAGAAGGCAGACATGGTGCATGCGCCGTACAAGGGCGAGGCGCCCATGCTGCAGGAGTTGATTGGCGGCCAGATCCAGATGTCTTACGCCAGCGCGCTGGCGGCCAAGCCGCACATCGAGGCAGGCAAGCTCAAGCTGATTGGCGTCACCGGCCTCAAACGCATGGCCGTGTTGCCGAATGCGCCGACGCTGGCCGAGCAGGGGCTGACCGACGAGTTCTACCGCATTGCCGGGTGGATAGGCATGGCCGCGCCCGCCAAAACGCCCAAAGACATCATTGCCCGCGTGTCCAGCGAGATACAGCGCATCTGCGTGATGCCCGAGATTGTCGAAAAGATCTCCAGCATGGGTTTCACGGTGGCCGCCAGCACACCCGAGGCATTTGCCGCCGCCTACAGAAAGGACTACCCGGTGTGGGAGCGCCTGGTCAAGACTTCCGGCGCACGGCTGGATTCCTGAGCGGGATGCCTTCACGGCGGTGTTCGCAAGGGGCCTGGCCACACTCACAAGTTAAATCGGCCGCCAGCCCTTGCAGGGTGAGCGTGGCCAGCTATTAAAAATATAGCATTCCGGCGCTTGGGAGGCATGTCCCCAAGCCGCCCTTGATCTTGCACAAGGCCGGGCCGGCTTGCGCAGGCCAGAATCCAGGCTTTGTATTGCCCATGTCCGGACTTCTGCCTCCTTTTCTTCGCGGCGCGACGGCGCTGTGTCTGCTGGTCGTCAACACGCTGTTCTGGTGCGCGCTGCTGTTTGCTGCGTCGCTGGTCAAGCTGGTGCTGCCTTTCACGGCGGTGCGTGTGCGCATCGACCCGCTGCTCAACGCGATTGCCACCGCGTGGATAAGCTGCAACAGCGGCTGGATGCGGCTCACGCAAGCTACCGTGTGGGACGTGGCCGGCGTGGACGCGCTGCGTTACCAGGGCTGGTACCTGGTCAATGCCAACCACCAGTCCTGGGTCGACATCTTCGTGCTGCAGCATGTGCTGAACCGGCGCATTCCAATGCTGAAGTTTTTCCTCAAGCAGCAGCTGATCTGGGTGCCGGTCATCGGCCTGGCGTGGTGGGCGCTGGACTTTCCCTTCATGAAGCGCCACTCCAAGGCCGACTTGCGCAAGCACCCCGAGCGCCGCCTGCAGGACCGTGAAGCCACCAAACGTGCCTGCGAGAAGTTTGCGCTGGTGCCCACCAGCGTGATGAACTTTGCCGAGGGCACACGTTTCACGCCTGCGAAACATGCGTCGCAGGCCTCGCCCTACCGGCACCTGCTCAAACCCAAGGCCGGTGCGCTGGCCCTGGCCGTCAACGCCATGGGTGAGAAATTCCACTCGCTGATCGACATGACCATCGTCTACCCCGCCGGCGCGCCGTCCTTCTGGCAGTTCCTCTGTGGCCAGGCGCCGCGCATCATCGTGCGCGCGCAGCAACTGCCGATTCCTGCCGAGTTCAGCGAAGGCGACTACGCCGCCGATCCGGCGTTTCGCATGTCTTTCCAGCAGTGGCTGGGCGACCTGTGGCAGCGCAAGGACCAGCAGATCGACAAGCTGCTCCAGCAGGGACGGGATTCCCGGCTTGGGCTTTGAATTGAATGGAGCAACGGCCTCCGGCCCTTGTCTGGCGGGCGTGGGCAGCGATCCATTCAGGCGTCAGGACTCAGGCTGCTGCGCCTCGGCAAGTACCCGCTGCAGCGTCCGCAGCAGTTCGGTGTTCGAGGTCTGGGCCTTGAGCAGCACCGCGGCGAAGCGGGCAGCTTCGGCCGCCTTCAGCGCGGTGGCCGAGAACACCACCACGGGCGGCGCAGGGTCCAGCGCGGCGATGTCTGCCAACACCTCCCAGCCCGATCCGTCCCGCAAGGCCAGGTCCAGCAACACCAGGTCAAAGCGCTGCTCGCGCAGACGCTCGCGCGCCTCGCCGGGAGAAATCGCAAACTCGAAGACGGCGAAGTCCTGCGCGATGGCGGCCGTGACGCGTTGTGTGTCGAAGTCGTCCTCGATATGCAGGATGCGCGGCTTTCCCAGGTTCATGAGACCGATGGCGCGGCGCAGCGTGCGGATCATCTGGTTCTCGTCAATCGGTTTGTCCAGCCAGTCCGAGATGTTCAGCGGCAGGTTGTTGCACTGGATCTGGCCTTCGCTGGCCGAGGCCGAGACCACCACAATCGGCAGGTCGCGCGTGTGGGCCTGCCGGCGCAGGGTGTGCATCAGCGCTATGCCATCCTGATCGGGCAGGTCCAGGTCGACCGTCATCGCCGCATACCGGTTTGCCTCGAGCAAGGCCAGTGCCGCGGCGGCGGTGTAGGCCTGGTCTACGTCGAAGCCGCCCTTGTTCAGCATCAGGCCGATCAGGTGGGCGATGTCGCGGTCGTCTTCGCATACGAGAATGCGCGGGCGCACGCCCGCAGGCGCTGCCAGTGGCGGCTCATGCCGCCCTGCAAACAGCGGCAGTTCAAAAAAGAAGGTGGTTCCGGCGCCGGCCTCGCTCTCGAAACCGATCTGGCCGCCCAGCCGCTCGACAATGGCCCGCGAGATGCTCAGGCCCAGTCCGGTGCCTGCCACCTGGCGCGTGTCGGACGAGTCGGCTTGCGAAAACTTCTGGAAGATGCGCTTGCGGAACGCCTCGGGGATGCCGGGGCCACGGTCGCGCACCTCGACCCGCACGCCCATGCCGGCCTGCGACACGTGCACCTCCACGGTTTCATTGGGCGGGGAAAACTTCATCGCGTTGGACAGCAGGTTGGTCACGACCTGGGTCAGCCGGTCGCTGTCGGCAAGTACCTGCAGGGACTCGTCGGGGCAGTCCAGGCGCAGGCTCAGGTTTTTCGCGGCGCCAAAACCTTCGTTGGCCGCCAGCGCCTGCTCCAGCAGCGGCTTCAGGGCGGTCTCGCGCAGCTCGAGCTGCATCTTGCCGGACTCGATTTTTTCGATGTCCAGGATGTCGTTGATCAGGCGGATCAGGCGTTCACAGTTGTTCTTGGCGATCTCCACCAGTTTTTTCACGGCGTCTGGCAACGGGCCGCCTACACCGCCCGCGATCAGCCCGAGCGAGCCGCGAATCGAGGTCAGCGGCGTGCGCAACTCATGGCTGACGGTGGAGACAAACTCGCTCTTGATGCGGTCCACGTGTTTGAGTGCGGTGACGTCGGTGGCCAGCACGTAAAAGCCGACGACCTTGCCCGCGTCGGCGTCGTCCCCGTAGCGCGGGAAATAATGGACGACATAGTCCCGCACGTCGCCGCGGGGGTTTTTCCGGGTGCGTTCGTAGACCACCGGGTACCCGGCCAGCACCTCCTGAACGGCAGCGATGTTGCTCTGGTAGATCTCCTCGCCCAGCACGTCCCGCATGTGCCGGCCGTCAATCTGCGCCGCGCTCAGGCCCAGGGATTCCTCATAGGCCAGGTTGTGAAAGCGGAAGTGCTGGTCGGCGTCGATGTAGGACAGCAGGGCGGGCAGGGTGTCGATGATGTCGCGCAACTGCGTTTCGCTGGCGCGCAGCAGGTCGCTGGCATCGCGGGCGTCTTTCTCGGACCGAAGCAGCTTGCGCACCAGCGGCGTGACCAAAATGCCCAGCAGCAGCATGCCGGCGACCACCAGGCCGGCCAGCAGCGGCAGGATGAATTTCAGCTGGGCAAGAATGGGCGCGTACAGCTCTTTCTGGTCGATCTTGAGCACCATGCCGAAGCCGGCGGGCGCCACCGGGACGTAGGCTGCCATCACCTGTTCGCCGCGGTAATCCCGGGCGGCGATGATGCCGGTGTTTCCCAGCAGTGCGTGGTGCATGGGCAGGGCCGTGCCCGCGATCACGCGCTCAACACGCCTGAACGTGGTGCCGGACAGGCGGCCCAGGAAGCAGTCCATGGCCTTGCCGCCGTCGTCCAGCGCTGCGCAGACCGCGAACTCGGCGCTTTCGCCGAGCGCGCTCACCTCGCCAAACACGCGTGTCAGCAGCGGCAGGGTGGCTTCCGTCAGCACCGCGCCCACGCGCGAGCCTTTGGCGTCGAGGATGTCCAGCCGGGTCTGTACCGTGAATTTTCCGTTCCAGAGCAGGATGGCCTGGTCTGTCCTGCTCAGCGCGACGTGTTTTTCATCGCTGCGGGAAAAGCTGCCGGCGCGCGCCACTTCACGGCCCCCTGCATCGGTAAAAGACATGCCCTGAAAGCCCGTCGGAAGAAACGAGGTGGCGGCACGCTGCATGGCCAGCAGGGCGGCGGCATCGTCCGGCGCGGACGCGAGCACCTGCAGGGTTTGCGCCAGAAAAGGGCGGGTGGCCACGGTACGCGCGTCGGTCAGGGCCTGGTTGATCTGGCTTTCAAACAAGCGGGCGTTGCTTTGCAGGGCCGCCTGCAGGCTGCGGCTGAGAACGGCCTGCGTCTGTTGCTGCATGACGACATAAACGGCGATGCCTGCCGCCATGCTGGTCACCAGAAGAATGAGGCCGCCCACCAGCGCGATCCAGCGGTCTTGTCGCATTGAAAACAAAGGTTCCCTTTTCTTGTCGGGCGCAGCCTTTCCGCGCATGGAGTCGGGTCAAGAATAGCGCCGTTTCCCGGTTTCCTGCGTGTTCTGCAGCGACGGTTGTTGTGATATTTGCGCTGGTGCGGCGATGGCATGGCTTGTCGTGCTTGGCCGAACTCGTGCTTCAATTTGCCTGCGCGGTATAAACCAGGTCATGCAAACCGAAGCGCGACAAACACTTGTGCCGCCGGCTCCGAAATGAAAACTGTCATGAAAACGCTCAACCGGCGCCGTGCCGATTTTTGGGCAACATTTCTTGAATGGGCGGCGTTCGTCAATCGGCGCCGCGTCAAGCAAGCCGAGCCCGCTTGCTCAGCCTGTCGGCGTATGCGCAGCTTGGGTTTCCGGCTCAACAGTTTTCCGAAGATGGACAGCCGCGGCGTTGTTTGGCTTCAGGGTTAGCCGCAAGATGCTGCCCTCCCTCGTCGCCATCGCGCTGCTCCACTGGGCCGTGCTCCTGGTGCCCGGCTTCAATGTCGTCTTGCTCGCGCAACTCGCAGGCGGTCAAAGTCGCGCCACTGCGCTCGCCGCCGTCGCGGGAATGACCAGCGCCACCCTTTCCTGGGCCTTGCTCGCGGTTTTGGGGGTTGGCATCGTGTTTTCCACCCTGCCGGTGTTGCGCCAGGGCGCGCAGATCGCCGGTGGGCTGTATTTGCTCTACCTCGCGTACCAGCTTTGGCGTTCGGGTGCTTCGGCGGCCTCGGTGCCGGCGCAGACCTTGAGCCGGGCGGCGGCGTTCCGGGTCGGTTTCATGACCAGTGCGCTCAATCCGAAAATCGCCCTGTTTTATGGAAGCGTGTTCGCCACGGCCTTGCCGCCGTCGCCCTCCTGGCTGCATGTGGCCAGCGCCGTCGCCGTGGTGTACCTCAACTCCGTGGTCTGGCACACCAGCCTGGCGCTGGCGTTTTCGCAAAAGGCGGTGCAGCAGGCCTGGCTGCAGAACTTCGCCCGCCTGACGAAGGTGTCGGGGGCCGTGGTCGGCGCCTTCGGCCTGAAGCTGATCGTCGGCACGCTGCAGGAACTGCGCGCCCGTCTGTCCTGACGATCGGCCAGACGTACCAAGCCAAACCGGCCGTCGGCCCATATCCGACAAGCGCAAGCAGCTATCAAACTCATAGCATCCGGAGAACGCTCAGGCCGCCGGCAGGGCAGAAGCCGCGTACTGCGCCACAAACTCACCGCTGGGCGGGATCGGTTTGATGATGTCGATCAGCACGCCGTTGGGGTCGCTGGTGATGAAGTGGCGCTGGCCAAATGCCTCGTCGCGCAGCGGCAGCAGGATGGGCAGGCCGGCGGCCTGGAGGCGATCATGCACGGCGTCGGGGTCTTCCACCTCGAAGTTCAGCAACAGGCCGGACACGCGGCCGCGGCCCGCCGCAGGAATCGTGCTGTGCTGGCCGTCGAGCACCGCCAGGTTGACCGAGGCATCGCTTTGAAGCTGCAGGTGCACATACCAGTCGGCGCTGAACAGCGGCACGAAGCCGAAGTGCGCCTGCCAGAAAGCGGCGGTGCCGGCCACGTCGGCAGTCATGATCGCGGGGTAATAACTGGTGACTTTCACGAAGGACTCCTTTGAATTAACATACAGTCTGTATGTGAAATCGATAATAACCTACAGACTGTATGTATGCAAGAAGCCAAACCTTCCCGCACCAACCGTGAGCGCACGGAAACCACCCGTCAGGCCTTGCTGGACGCGGCCCGCGCGCTGTTTGTCAGCAAGGGTTACAACGACACCTCCACGCCGGACATCTGCGCCTGGACCGAAACCACGCGCGGCGCGCTGTACCACCACTTCGCCGACAAGCGCGACCTGTTCCGCCATGTGCTGCTGCGTGAAGCGGAGGCGGTGACGGCCGACATCCTGGCCGCCACACCCGACGGCCTGGCGCCGCGCGCCGCGCTGATCGCCGGCAGCCAGGCTTACCTTGACGCCATGACCGTGCCGGGCCGCACCCGGCTGCTGCTGATCGACGGCCCGGCCGTGCTCGGCAGGGCCGAGATGCAGGCGATGGATGAAGCCAACGCTGCCGACACGCTGCGTGAAGGCCTGCTGGCCGCTATCCCCGGCGCCCGCAAGGTGTCGATGGATGCCTTGTCGGGCCTGCTATCGGCGGCGTTCGACCGCGCGGCGCTCGACATCGACGGTGGCGCCGATACGGCCGAGGTGCGCGCGGCGCTGCTGTGGCTGCTCGGGAAGATGCTGGACTGAGTCTGCCGGGTCTTGACCCCTCCAGCCGCCGTGAACCCACGGCTGGCAGGGGCAGGTAACTGCTATTCGATAGCGTGACGCGAGGCCTCCGGGCTGGGCGGGGCGCTGATCCGGCCTAGTCCCAGAACCGCCTGGCCTGCCGGGCGAACTGGTCACAGGCTTGCTGGCACGCCTGTACATGGATCTCGCGGCGCGCGCTGAGCCAGCCCGCGCCGAACAGGGCGCGCGGGTCATGCGCGGACAGGCCCTGCCAGACCTGCAGCGCCGCGACTTCGTCGTGGTAGATGCCGAGGGCGTCCTGTACCGGCTTGAGGGCCGCCAGGTAGGCCGCGGCCCTGCGCCTGGCAAACAAGGGTTGCGCAAATTCGGCCAGGTAACGCAGGCGCTTCAGGCGCTTGCGCAATGCGTGTTGTTCTGCTTCGGGCAGGTCCGTGAACTGGCGGCCCCGCGCCAGCACCTGCCTGTGCAGGCGGCCCAGGCGCTTGCGCAGGAATTTTTTTGGCGATGGGGCGCCGGTCTCCGACGCGTCTTCGGGAACTGCGCCATGAACAAAACCGACCAGGCCCAGCAAGGCCTGCTGGAGCACCGGTGAGTGCACTGACCGGGCGGGTCCGGGGAGGGCGCCCAGCGCACCCTGCCAGTCCAGCGGCGGCCCGCCGGCAGCTTCGATGCGGCCCTGCAGCGTGTGCATCAGGTAGTCGCGGTCGCGGTGCCGGCCCAGCGCGCGGAAGGCCTCTGCCAGCGCCTCCTCCCAGGGCCCGCCCCAGTCGCTGGCCAGCGGCTCGAGTTCGCGCAGCGCGGTGCGCAGCCGGCGCAGGCCGACGCGCAATTGGTGGATATGCTCCTCACCGGTGCAGCCGCCGGCCACATCGCTGGCATTGGCCAGCACCTGGTCCAGGCAGGCTGCCACCACGGCGACGGCCACCTCGCGGCCGGTGGCGTGGCCGGGATACCGTGGCGGCCTGGCGCCCGTGGCTGCGCCGAAGTCCTGGCTTGCGGCCAAGCGCTGGCCTTTGAGGGACTTGCTGACGCTGCTGAGCCACAAGCCGTGTTTGAGGCACCAGTTGCTGGCCAGCGCCACCACGCCGGCGGCTGGCCCCTGCTTGAGTTCCAGTTCCAGTTCGCTGACGGGCAGTGCCCTGTCGCCGGCGGTGATGTGCCCGCGGTCCAGCGCCAGCTCGACCAGCGTGCCGTTCGACCGCACCAGCCGGCTCAGGCGGACGATGTCGGTGGCGTAGACCTGCACCAGCGCGGGGAAGTCCTTACCGGGTTGGAGTTTCAGGGCCTGGCGGATGCGGTCGCCGACGGGTGTGCCATGGTGGCGCGCCAGCTCAGGCGCCGACGGCGCCCTGGCGCCCAGGGCCAGGTTGTGTTCCAGCCGTTCCAGCGGCCGGCTGCCGGGCGCCTTGGCCGTCTGCACCCATTGCCGGCCCTCCTTGCGCAGGCGCAGCACCACGCCCTGCGCCGCCAGCGCGCCTTCGGGCGTGTCGAAATAACGCGCCTGCAACCTTTGCTGGGCGACGCGTCCCCGGCGCATGGCGGCCTCGACCGCCGGGCCCCGTGCGGGGGGTATTTCAAACTTGAGTTCGAACTCGGTCATGCGTTGCCGTGTGGGATGGGAGGGTTGTCCATCCTACGCGCCAGAGGAGTCAACGCAAGCCGCACATCAGGCGTGCCCTGCGGCTTATATGGCCAAATCGGCCGCCAGCCCATGTCAGTCAAGCGCAAGCAGCTATCAAATCAGGAGCGATGGCACCGTGCTTTGGGGGGCCCAGCGAAGGCGCAGCCGGCTGGATAGCTCTTTGGATTCTGACCGCGGGGCATCGCCCGAACCGGTCGTCAGCCTCGTGACAAAGGCACACCCGCGCGAATGCGTGGCCGGGCTGGCGTGTTGTGCTCGAAGCGTCGCACTGCCGCCGCGCGGGTACCGGATTTGAAGCCGTGCGGAAGCATCAGGACGTCTGCCGTGGCATGCCGCAGGACACGCTGTGACACGCTGCCGAACAGGAAGTCCGAAACGGCGGACGCCGGGTGTTTACCCACCACGATCAACTCAGCCCCGCTGTATTGCTGCTGGACGACCGCTTGACGGGCCGGGTCGCCATGGCCAATTGTCGATGCGACCCGGTTGCGGCGTGCGTCCGTCGAATCAGTGAGCCTGTACATCCGACCCTCGGCAATACGCGTGTTTTGCTGCCGGTAAGCCCGAATGATCTCTTCCGATACCGCGTAGGCACGGAGCTTGCTTTCGTTCAGGGTGTTGAGGGCGTGGAACAGTTCGACCCGGGCGGATTCGCCGAAGGCGAACGCAGCCTGGACAAGATGGTGGGAGGCGTCAGAGAAGTCCACCGCGACCAGCAGGCGGCTGTAGGGGGAGCGGGCGGCTTCGGCGTCCCGGCGCACCACGAGAACGGGGCGGTGCGTCGCCCGTACGAGGCGTTCTTCCGGCAGGCCGAAGAACAGCGACTTCACGTCGCGGTCATTGGCCGCGCCAATGACCATCAGATCCGCCTTGAGGGCAGCGTTTACGACGTCCTGGAACCTGGCCGCAGTGCGGCTCGCGACGTCGACGAGTGCCTGGTGGCGCTGGCCCAGTTGGAACGCGTGTTGTGACAAGCGCCAGGAAGCGTCGGGCAGCGACGGCGTGCCGTCGGGCGGGGCATACAGGAGCTCGAGTGTTGCACCGTGCGCCAGTGCGAGTTGCATGGCGCGGTCAAGCACGGCGTGGGTGTTGGACGAAAAGTCGGTGATGGCGAGAATCGATTGGGGTGTCATTGCGTATTCCTTTCTGCGTGCTCAGGCGCTGCCGGCAGCGTTTGCTGCAGGGCGCGAGGCGTGATGGGGCACCCGCGGAGCGGGCGGCTGAAATTGCGGCGTCGCCGAGACGTCAGGTCGCGTAGTCGCCGCTGGCCTCGGGCTGGAAGACAATGGCCGCCACTTCGGCGGAACACTCTTCACCTGAGGGGGTTGCCCACACGGCACGATCGCCGGCTTTCAGGCCGAGCAGGCTGCTGCCTACCGGGGACAGCACGGAAATCCAGCCGGCCGCGGGTTCGGCGTCAGCGGGATAACAAACCGTCAGGGTCTGGTGCCTGCGCGTGTGTGCATCCACAATCTTGACGCGCGAATGCATGGTGACCACGTCGCTGCGAACAGCGCGCGAGCTGGTGACTTCTGCGCTGGCCAGCAGATGTGCGAGACCGGGAGACAGGTGCCGTCCGGGCAGCTTGCTCAGACGGGCGAAATCAAGTTCGGTGAGCGTGCGCTCGCCGGAATTCGTTGCATGCATGGACGCACTCCATTCGTGCGGCGCCCGGAAAACAGGGGGCCGCTCACGCGCTGTGTTGTTGCCCGGCGGTGGATGGTTGCGCTGAAGGGGGAGAGCGTACCGCCGGGCTCAGGGACGTGCGGGTGTTGGCCTGAGGCGCACCGTCATCAGCGCAAGCGCATTCCCGAAAGCCGCCCGCGAAGGCAGCGCTTCAAGGCAAGCTTGGATCGCGATGAGGTGGGTGGGGTGGTTCGTCAACACACCCCTATTTTAAGCCGCGGTGCTGCGCGCGGCAAGCAATGGCCCCAGGGTTCTTGCCAGATTGCGTGCGTGCCGTGCATCACGGCATGGCCGGCGCTGCGGGTCAGCAGAACGTCGTCACGCCCCAGTCGCGCAGGACCTCGTCGGTGTGTGCCCCGGGCAGCGGCGGTGGCCGCTGGATGCCGCCGGGCGTCCGGCTGAAGCGCGGCGCCGGGGCCGGCTGCACCACGCCTTCCACCGCGACGAAGCTGGCGCGTTGTGCCATGTGCGGATGCGCGGGCGCCTCGTCCATGGACAGCACGGGCGCGAAGCAGACGTCGGTGCCTTCGAGCGCCTCCTGCCATTGGCTGCGCGTCCTGGCCAGGATGCGCCCGGCGATGGCGGCGCGCAGCGCCGGCCAGCCAGCCCGGTCCTTGCGCGGCGGCAGGGCGGCAGGGTCCAGTTCCAGCCGCTGCAGCAGGTCGTCATAAAAGCGCGGCTCGATCGCGGCCAGCGACACGTAGCGCCCGTCGGCCGTGAGGTACACGCCGTACCAGGGCGCGCCGCCGTCCAGGATGTTGTTGGCGCGGCCGGACTGCCAGACACCGGCGGCTTTCAGGCCGAAGGTGCTGGCCATGAGCAGGGCGGTTCCGTCCACCATCGCGGCGTCCACCACCTGGCCCTGTCCCGAGCGCATGGCTTCGGCATACGCGGCGAGCAGGCCGACGGCCAGCAGCATGCCGCCGCCGCCGAAGTCGCCGACCAGGTTCAGCGGTGGCACCGGCGCGCCGCCGGCCGGGCCGATGGCGTCCAGCGCGCCGGTCAGCGCGATGTAGTTGAGGTCGTGGCCGGCGGCCCGTGCCAGCGGGCCGTCCTGGCCGAAGCCGGTCATGCGGCCGTAGACCAGGCGCGGGTTGGCGGTGATGCATTCGGCCGGCCCCAGGCCCAGGCGTTCCATCACGCCGGGGCGAAAGCCCTCGAGCAGCATGTCGGCACGTGCCACCAGCTGCAGCAGGGTCTGCATGCCTTCCGCGGTCTTGAGGTCCAGCGCTATGGAGCGCCGCCCGCGGTTGAGCACCTCGAAGCGTGGTTCCACCGGGATGCCGCGCTCGGGGGCGTTGGCGCGCTCCACGCGCACCACGTCCGCGCCCATGTCGGCCAGCAGCATGGCGCAAAACGGCGCCGGGCCCAGGCCGGCGATCTCGACCACCTTGACGCCGCGCAGCGGCCCGCTCGCCCCGCTCATGCCAGGCCGAGCTTGCGTCTGGCCTGCTCGAGCAGGTCCTTGCCGTCGCGCTGGCCGATGATCCAGCCTTCGTGCGGCTGCAAGGCCTGGTACTTCACGTCGGCGATCTGCTTCCAGTCCTGGATCAGGTCGCGCCGCGCCACGCGCCACTGGCCGTCGCGCCGTTCCACGTGGTCCATGTAGCGCGAGGAGGTGAACATGTCCATGGCGCTGTCCGGATCGCCGGCGGCGCCGCCGGTGAGCTGGGCCAGCGACTGCTTGCCGTCGGGCGGGTACTGCTGGATGGTGCGCACGTAGGTTTCCATCAGCGCCAGGTCGGGCGTGGCGAACTCGATCAGCATGTTGCCGACGAAATGGCTGGAGATTTTGATGGGCTTGTGGCGCACCAGGATCCAGTCCACCAGGCCCTCGGCCGGGCCGATGTAGGGGCCGTGGCTGTCGATCGCGCCGGGCCAGAAGATGTCCAGCATGGCCTGTTTGTCCAGCCGGTCCACGGCGCGGCACCAGCGGTACATCAGGTCCTGGATCATCAAGCGGTCGCTGATGCGCTCGGGGGTGTATTGGGCGATGGTCATGCCGCTCCTCACACCGTCCGCAGATTGACTTTGGTCGACAGCTCGCGCATCGCCGCCGCTTCGCGCCGGATCAGCGCGCCCAGGTCATCCGGCGTGCCGCCCACCGGCACGATGCCGTAACCGTCGAGCTTTTCGCGCACGGCCTTGTCGGCCAGCATGGCGTTGAGCGCGGTATTCACCCGCTGGATGATGGCGCGCGGTGTGCCGGCCGGCGCGCCCACGCAGAACCAGGGCGCCATCACGAAATCCGGCAGGATGGTCTCGGCCAGGGTCGGCACATCGGGCAACTGCGACGAGCGCGTGCGCGAGGTGACGGCCAGCGCCTTGATGCGCCCGGCCTGGATCAGCTTGAGGGACGAGGAGATCTGGTCGATGCTGAAGTCGATGGTGCCGCCCACCAGGTCGCTGAGCATGGGCGTGCCGCCCTTGTACGGGATGTGCACAGCCGATGTGCCGGTGCGCAGCTTGAACATCTCGCAGGAGACGTGCGAGCTGGACGCCACGCCCGAACTGCCGTGCTGCAGCTTGCCGGGGTTGGCCTTCATGTAGGCCACCAGTTCCGCTGCCGTGTTCACGCCCAGGCTGGGGCGCACCATCAGCACGTTGGGCGTATCGGCCAGGTTGATTACCGGCGCGATGGCGTCGATGGTGAAGGGCAGCTTTTCATAGGCGAAATGGTTGGTCACCATGGTGCCGACCGAGCCCACCAGCAGGGTATGGCCGTCCGGCTTGGCGCGGGCGACCGCGCCCACGCCGATGGTGCCGGTGGCGCCCGGCAGGTTTTCAACGATGACGCTTTTGCCGAGCTGCTTTTGCAGGTGCTCTGCGACCATGCGGCCGATGATGTCGGTCGAGCCACCGGGCGGGAAGGGCACCATCACCTTGATGGTCTGGTCGGGCCATTCCTGGGCGGCGGCGAGCCCTGCGAAGGGCAGGGCAAGGCCGGCGGCGGCGATCTGGCGGCGGGTGAAGTTCATGGTTTGTCTCCTGTTGTGGTGAAAAGGGAATCTGTGTTCCAGGTGGCCAGCGCGGGGGCCAGGGCCAGCCCCTGCGCCAGGCCGGCAGCGGCGCTGGGCGCACGGCGGGCCGGGTCGAGCACGTTGACGCCGAGCGCTTCGAGTGACGCCGCGTCTGGAACGATCACGTCGACGCGGCTGCCCGCGCTGCGCAGCCGTTCGGCTTCCTCGCGCAGATGGCCGCTGACCGGATTGCCGTCGCCCCAGCCGAGTGGCGCGAGCACGACGACGTGGCGCGCGCCGGCCGCCAGGTCGGCGTTGGTCAGCGAGCGGATGCCGCCGTCCATGTACAGCCGGCCGTTGATGGCCACCGCGGGCCATGCGCCGGGCACGGCGCTGCTGGCGGCGATGGCATCGGTGAAATCTGCGCCGCTGGCGGCGTCGAACAGCCGGTGCTCGCCTGTGGCCGTGTCCACCGCGACCACGCCCAGCCAGCGCTGCGGCCACAGCGCGCCCGGCAGGCGGGCAGCGACGATGCTGCGGCGTTCTTCAGGCGGCACCGTGGGGCTGCGCAAGGCGAAGGCGCCAATGCGCCGGCGCGCCTCACCCAGGTCGCCGCCGACCTTGTCCATCAGCTTGCGGTTGGCTGCATCGGCGGCGGCCTGGGAATAGGGGCGTAACGCTTCTTTCGAGTAGGGCGGCGGATCGAGCTGGGCTGCGAGCAGGTCCTCCAGGCGCAGGCCCGCAGCGAGCTGCGCGCCCAGGCTGGCGCCAGCCGAGGTGCCGATGAATCCATCGGCCGCGGCGAGGTCCACCCCGCCGCGTGCGAGACCCGCGGCCACGCCGGTTTCCCAGGCGATGCCGGCCACGCCGCCGCCGCCCAGGACGGCGACGCGTTTCACAGCACGCCCGCCTTGCTCAGCTCCGCGATGCGCTCGGGCGTCAGGCCCAGCAGGCCGCCGTACACCTCGTTGTTGTGCTGGCCCAGGTCGGGCGCGCAGGCGATGGCTTGTTCGGGCGTGGCGGAGAACTTGGGGATGACGCCGGCCATGCGCACTGGGCCGATCTTGTCGTCGGGCACCGAGGCGATGGTGCCGCGCGCCTGGTAGTGCGGGTCCTTCATGATGTCCTCGATGCTGTAGATGAAGGAGTAGGCGAGCTTGCCCTCGTCGAGCTTTCTGCACAGCTCGTCCACCGGCTCGGCCTCGATCCACGCGGCCAGGGCGGCGTTGAGTTCATCCACATGTTCCCAGCGCTTTTCGTGGGTCGCCAGGCGCGGGTCGGCCAGCCAGTCGTCGCGGCCCATGACCGTGGCCAGGCGCTGGAAGCCGGCGTCGGCGGAGATGGTGAGGATCAGGTAGCGGCCGTCGCTGGTCTTGAAGTGCTCGCCGGGCGCCGCCGCGAAGTGTTTGTTGCCGCGCCGCTCGCGCACCGTGCCCATGCGGTCGTAGGCCGGCACCAGCACCTCGGTGAAGCGGATGATGGATTCATACATCGCCAGGTCGATCTCCTGGCCCTCGCCGCCGTGCATGTCGCGGTGGTAGATGGCCATCATCAGCGAAAACGCGCCCAGGATGGCCGACTGGTAGTCGGCGATCGAGGTGCCGATGCGTACCGGCGGCCGGTCGGCGTAACCCGTGATGCCCATCAGGCCGCCGAAGGCCAGCGCGATGCGGTCGTAGCCGGCGCGCTCGCGGTAAGGGCCGGTCTGGCCGAAGCCGGAAATGCGCAGCATCACCAGCTTGGGATTGCGCGCCTTCATCACGTCGTAGCCCAGGCCCCATTTCTCCAGCGTGCCGGGGCGGAAGTTCTCCACCACCGCATCGGCCTGCGCTATCAGTTGCAGCAGCAACTCCTTGCCCTCGGGCACGCGCAGATCGAGGGTGACGGATTTTTTGTTGCGTGCTTCCACGCTCCAGTACAGGCACTTGCCGTCCACGAACGGACCCAGGTCGCGCACCGTGTCGCCACGTTTGGGCACCTCGACCTTGATCACCTCTGCGCCGAAGTCGGCGAACAGGGTGCAGGCGACGGGCCCGGCCACCATGGTGCCCAGGTCCAGGATGCGCAGGCCGCTGAGCAGGTGCGGCCCGGGCACGCCGCGGCCGGCGTTCACGAGGCCTCCCGGGCCAGGTCCTTGCGCGCCGCCGTGCCGGCGCTGCGCACCTCGTAGTCGCCCAGGTCGGTGCGGCGTGCCATGTGCCAGTAGTCGTCGTTGCGAAACGGCGTGGGCGCGACCAGACGGCCTTTGGCATTGCGGTACCAGTTGGACATGCCCTTGTGCGCCCAGATCATGCGGCTGTGGGCGTCCTGCACGCGCACGTTGTAGGCGTCGTGCACGTCCTTGCGCACTTCGATGGCGAAGGGCCAGTCATTGCCGTTCATCACCTGCTTGAGCAGGCCCATGACGTAGCGCACCTGTGTCTCCAGCAGGGCCACCACGCTGCCGCCGTGGCCCAGCGCGGTGTTGGGGCCGGCCAGCATGAAGAAGTTGGGAAAGCCCGGCGTGGCCACGCCCATGAAGGCCTGCGCGCCCTCGGCGTCCCAGGATTCGCGCACCGAGCGGCCGCCGCGGCCGATCAGCTCGAAGGAGGACAGCAGGTTGACCGCGTCAAAGCCGGTGGCCACCACCAGGATATCCACCTCGTGGCGCGTGCCGTCGGCCGTGACAACGGCGTTGCCGTCCACTTCACGGATGGCGTCGTTGACCAGGTGCACGTTCTCGCGGGTCATGGTGCGGAACCAGCCGTTGTCCATCAGCATGCGCTTGCCGAACGCGGGGTAGTCCGGCAGCAGCTGCGGCAACAGGTCCTGGCGCTCACCCAGCTCGGCCTTGACGTAGTCGGTGAAGAACTCGCGGTGCTTGTCGTTGCGGCGGTTGATGGCGCGCTCGGGATGCGGCCAGGCCGGGTCGATCTGCAGCGAGGAATGGATGCGGTCGTTGAACACCCAGGCCAGGCGCTGGCGGTACCACTCCTGGTAGTACGGCACTTCGCGCAGCAGGAAGCGGGTGGGAACGGGCACCTCTTTCTGGAAGCGCTCGAAGGGCGCGGCCCATTGCTTGGAGCGCTGGAACACGGTCAGGCTGGAGACGATGGGGGCGATGGCCGGCACGATCTGCATCGAGCTGGCGCCGTTGCCGATCACCGCCACGCGCTTGCCCGTCACATCCAGGTCCTTGGGCCAGCGGGCCGTGTGAAAGCATGGACCCTTGAAGGTGTCCAGGCCCTTGATGTGGGGCATCTTGGGCACATTGAGCAGGCCGACGGCGCTGATCACGACGTTGGCGCGCAGCGTGTCCACCTTGCCCTGCGCGTCGGAGATGCGCACGGTCCAGTCCATGCCCGCCTCGTTGTAGATGGCCGATTCCACCCTGGTGTTGAAGCGGATGTGGGGCCGGATCTTGAAGTCGTCGGCGACACGGACGAAGTAGTCCTGGATCTCGCCGCGCAGCGCGAAATAGCGCGACCAGTCGGCCTTGGCGAAGGAATATGAGTAGATGTGGTTGGGTGTGTCGACGCCGGCGCCGGGGTAGTGGTTCTCCCACCAGGTGCCGCCGACCTCGCCGTTTTTTTCGATCACGGTGTGCGGGATGCCGGCGCCCTGCAGCCGGATCGAGGCGCAGATGCCGGCCACGCCGGCGCCGATGATCACCACGTGGAAGCCTTCAGGAACGCGGAACTGGCCCTTCTGGTCCAGCGCGAACTCGGGGTCCAGGCCCAGCCAGCCGGCGATCATGGGGCCGTAGGAATCGGGCACGGCCTCGCCCACGCTGGTCTTCATCATCTCGACGAGTTGCGCGGTTTCGGGCGCAGGCAGCGCGGGCGCCTTGCCCGACTTCCATGCCATGATGGCCTCGCGTGCGGCCTGGCGCACCTCGGCCTGCACGTCCTGCGGCAAGCCGCCCGAATCGTTGTCGTCGAGGCCGTGGATGCGGGTGCACTGGTAGCGTTCGGACAGCCAGCGCTTGTCGCCGGTCAGGTGCAGCAGCACCATCAGCAGGGTGGGGATATTGCCGGTCGCGAGCGCGGTGTCGAGTTCGGCGGTCCAGGCGGGGGTGGCGGGCGTTTGTTGCGTCATGGGGGTCTCTCGTGAGGGCAAAGCTGCGCCCGGCCGCCGGTCGCGCCGGCGGTGGGCAGGAAGGTTGGAAAAAGAGGCTTACTGCGCCGTCATGCCGGAGGCCTTCACGACCTCGCCCCATTTGGCGTACTCGCTGGCGATGGTGCGCTCCAGGTCCCTGGGCGAGCCGTTCCATGGCTCAAAGCCGATGGTCATCATCTTCTGGCGCACGTCGGGCTGGGCCATGATCTGCTGCACTTGCTGGTTGAGCTTGTTCACCACGGCTGTGGGCGTGCCCTTGGGCGCGACCAGGCTGGTCCATCCCATTGCCTCGTAGCCGACCACGCCGGACTCGGCCATGGTGGGCACGTCGGGCAGTATCGGGGAGCGCTTGCTGTCCAGCACGGCCAGCGGGCGCAGCTTGCCCGCCTTGATGTTCTCCTGCTGCGCGCCTATGGTGTCGGCCATCAGCGGCACGCGGCCGGCCATCACGTCGATGGACGCTTGCGCGCCGCCGGGGTAAGGCACCGAGCCCAGATCGACGCCGGCCTTCGATTTGAACAGCTGCAGCGCCAGCTCGAAGGCCTGCGCGCCGGAGGCGTACATCAGCGAGCCGGGACGGGCTTTGGCTTCACGGATCAGCGCATTGACGCTGTCGTACTTGAAGCCGGGACCGGCCAGCAGCACCATCGGGGCCTTGGCCACCATGCCGATGGGCTCGAAGTCGGTGAGCGGGTCGTACAGCCTGGTTTTCTGCAGGTGCGGACCGGTGGTGAGCGTGCCGCTCACGCCCAGGCCCAGGGTGTAGCCGTCCGCCGGCGCTTTGGTCACCATGCTCATGCTCAGCATGCCGCCCACGCCGGGCTTGTTCTCGACCACGAAGGCCTGACCGTTCAGGCGCGACAGCTCCTGTGCCACCACGCGCGCGACCATGTCGGACGCGCCGCCGGGCGGGTAACCCACCAGCAGCTTGACGGGCTTGTTGGGGTAGGTCTGGGCTTGCACGGGCTGAAGCAGGGCTGCCATGCAGGCCAGTGTGATGCCGAGGATTTTTTTCATGGTGAGAGTCTCCGTGGTGTGTGTGGGTTCGGGAAGCTGTGGCCAGTATCCGGCCCGCGCCATGCCACGCCAACCAGGAGTTGCCGTTTTGTGCATGATATGAACATGGAAACGGCAGACGTATACTTTCCCCAATGAGAAGGTGTGCACAATATGAACACGGTGACGAAAAAAATGGCTGACGGCGGGCGCGAACGCATCCAGGGCGCGCAGGCGGTTTTTCGCGCGGTCGAGCTGCTCAAGCTGGTCGGCCTGAACCACGGGCGCGGGATGACGCTGACGGCGCTGGTGGCGGCCACCGGGATGGACCGAACCACGGCCTACCGGCTGCTGTCGTCGCTGGTGCAGACCGGCCTGGTAGAACGCGACGAGCACAAGACTTACCGCTTGGGGCTAGAGGCGATGCAACTGGGCCTGGCCACCATGAGCCGCCTGCCCATCCTGGAGCGCTGCAGGCCGCTGATGCTGCGCCTCGCGCGGCGCACCGAGGACACGGTGTACCTGGTGGTGCGCAACGGCGACTACGCGCACTGCATCCACTACGAGGAGGGTGCTTTCCCGGTGAAGGCGCTGGTCTTGCAGGTGGGCGGGCTGCGGTTGCTGGGCGTGGGATCGGCCGGAAGCGCCTTGCTGGCCACGCTGCCCGACGAGGAGATCGACGCCTTCCATGCGCGCCAGCGGGCCGACCTGCCTCCGGAGCGGCGCACCCTGGCGTCGCTCAAGCGCCAGGTGGCGCAAACCCGCAGGCGCGGCCACGCCAGCACAGACAACCTGGTGGCCGAGGGCGTCAGCGGCGTCGGTGTCGCCTTCGGGGTGACGCCCGGCACCTTTGCGGCCATCAGCGTCGGCGCCATCCGCAGCCGCATGCGCGAGGAACGCCGCTTGTGGGTGGCTCAGGTGATGTTCGAGGAGCTCAGGACCTCGGGTTGGGAGCCGTTCCAGCTGGCCGGCTGAACGCACCCTCCGCCGCTCAGTCCGCCATGGTGTGCATCGGAATATCCTGATCCGCCGCCAGCTTGTCCAGTTGCGCGCAGGTCCGGGTGAGGAAGAAAGCGGCAACGGCTTCGTGTGTGGCGGGCGCGAACAGGTTCTTCATGTCTTTCATGACCACACCTGAAGCCGCACACAAACTTGCCGCGAAATGCGGCTCCAGCGCCGCCACCGCCACCCGGCCATCCTGGCACGGGTAGACGCGATAGCCGGCGTGACCGCCGCCGACGGCCGACCCCGGTTTTGTCAAACCCCAGGCGCGCGGCAGACCGAGGTAGCTGGCTGATTCGGACAGCGCCACTTCCAGGAACACGCCCTGCGGATGCGGGTCGCCGGTGCCGGCATAAGGCTCGCGCTGGCGCAGCACGGCTTGCAGCACGGCTTCGCTGGCCATCAGCGAGCCGCCCATGTCGGCGTAGAGCGTGGGCGGCAGGTCCAGGCCGGTCACCAGGTCGTTGTCGGCCATATAGGTCAGGTCGTGGCCGGGTGCTTCGCCGAGTAAGCCGGGCGCGCCGACGATGGCGACATGGGACAGCGCCGGGTTGAGGTGGTGGACCGTCTTCCAGCCCAGGCCGAGTTTTTCAACCGCCGAGGGGCGGAAGGAGGTCAGCAGCACATCGGTTTTGGCGAGCTCGCGTTGCAGCACTTTCTGCCCTTCGTCGGTTTTCAGGTCGGCCGTCAGCACCTGCACGCCCTCATGCAGCGCTGCGTAAGCCGCGGGGTTGTACAGGCCCATGGGGTCACCGGCGGGCGGTTCGAGCTTGAGGCAGGTCGCGCCCATGCGGCGGCAACGCATGAGCGCGGCCGGGCCCGGCAGGTTGAGGGCCAGGCTCAGGATGCGCACGCCCTGCAGCGGCTGGAAAGAGGGGGTGGGGGATGGCATGGGGCGGTCTCCGGCGTTAGGCGGGCAGGGGCGCGCCGCCGTGGTTTGAGCTCACCTTACCAGAGTCACCGGGGCCGACCACACGCGCTGCGGTTTAAACAGGTGTGACCTTCATCGTGCCTGAACGCCGAATAAATTTATGTTTTACAGTAATTAATTATTGTTTTACAGAAAATAATTCGGCATACTGGCCGCCTCAACTCCAGGGGCATCCCATGAAAACCAGATTGACTGCCGCCACGCTGTCGGGACCGGACGTGCAACGCCTGAACAGCGCCTTTGCCTGGGCCTGTGCCCTGCTGGCCGTGGCGTTGCCACTGGCCGTGCTGTACCAGCTGGTGACCACGCCGACCGAAGGTTTGTTGCTGCGCGCCGGCGTCAGCCTGTCGGCGGTGCAGGTCGCGATGCTGGATGTGCAGATGTGGCAGCGCGTGCTGGCGGTGGGCCTGGGCCTGCTGCCGGTATGCTGCGCAGCCTACGGCCTGGTCTGCGCCATGCGCTGTTTTTCGGGATTTTCGCAGGGTGAATATTTCAGCCTGCGCACCGTGCGTTACCTGCGCGGTTTTGCCGCCGGGTTTTTTGCCTCGGTGGTGACCGGCTTTTTGGCGGCCATGGCCATCAGTGTGGTGCTGACCCTGGGTGCGCCGGCCGGCCAGCGGGCGCTGGCGGTGGGACTGGGCAGCAATGAGCTGATCACGCTGCTGTTTGCCGGCATGGTCTGGCAGATTGCCGCCGTGATGTCGCGCGCCGTGGCGCTGGCGGAAGAAAACGCGCAGTTCGTCTAGACAGTCAGCACGCTCTCCCGTGTCCATCGTTGTCAAACTCGATGTGATGCTGTCGGAACGAAAGGCCAGGTCCAAGGACCTGGCGGCTTACGTCGGCATCACCGAAGCCAACCTGTCGCTGCTCAAGCAGGGCAAGGTCAAGGGCGTGCGTTTTGACACCCTGATGAAGATCTGCGAGTTTCTCGATTGCCAGCCGGGGGACTTGCTGGTGTACCGGGGGGAGGGCGACATCCCGGGGTGAGCCCCCGGCTGCCGGCTCAATGACCGAAATCGAGCGGCAGGCCGACGTAGTTCTCGGCGACGGAGCGCGCCCCGGCTTCAGAGTGCACGATGTAGTCCAGCTCGGCATCCTGCAGCTTCTGCCCGATGGGGCCGTTTTCCGGGAAATGGTGCATCAGGCTGGTGAACCACCATGAAAAACGCTCGGCGCGCCAGATACGCCGCAGGCAGCGTTCGGAGTAACTGTCGATGCCGGCTTCGCTCTTGTCGGCATAAAACTCGATCAGTGCGCCGGACAGGTATTTCACGTCGGTGGCCGCCAGGTTCAGGCCTTTGGCGCCGGTGGGCGGCACGATGTGCGCTGCGTCGCCTGCCAGGAACATGCGCCCGAAACGCATGGGCTCGGCGACAAAACTGCGCAGGGGCGCCACACTTTTCTCGATTGACGGGCCGGTGACGAGTTTTTCCCGGCCGTCCGGGTCCAGCCGCAGGCGCAGCTCGTTCCAGAAGGCGTCGTCGGACCAGGCTTCGACCTTGTCGGTCAGCGGCACCTGCAGGTAGTAGCGGCTGCGCGTGGTGCTGCGCTGCGAACACAGCGCAAAGCCGCGCGTGCTGTTGACGTAGATGAGTTCATGGTGCACCGGCGGCGTGTCGGCGAGCACGCCCAGCCAGCCGAAGGGGTAGACTTTTTCGTACTCGGTGATGGACCCCTCGGGCACGCTGGCGCGGCAAACGCCGTGAAAGCCGTCGCAGCCGGCGATGAAGTCGCATTCGATCTCATGCGTCTGGCCGTCCTTCTCGTAGCGCACACGCGGCTTCTTTGTGTCGAAGTCATGCACCGAGACATTGCCGGCTTCGTAGATGGTGGCCAGGCCGGCGGCCTGGCGCGCATCCATCAGGTCGCGGGTGACTTCGGTCTGGCCGTAAACCATGACGTTTTTTCCGCCGGTCAGGCGGTTCATGTCGATGCGGTGGCGCTCGCCCTTGAACAGCATGTCGAAACCGCCGTGCACCAGGCCCTCCTGGTGCATGCGCTGGCCGACGCCGGCTTCGTCCAGCAGGTCGATGCTGACCTGTTCCAGCACGCCGGCGCGAATCCGGCCGAGCACGTAGTCGCCGCTCTGGCGCTCGATGATCACGGCGTCTATGCCGGCCTTGTACAGCAACTGGCCGAGCAGCAGGCCGGAGGGGCCTGCACCGATGATGGCAACCTGGGTACGCATGTCAGTCTCCGCATTTCTGTTGGCAAGCCGCTAGCGTAGGCCTTGTGTCGTCCCGTGTGCAGGCGGGGGCGCCGGCCTTGCACGATGTGCGGGCCGCTTGTGCGATGATCGCGCAATGAGCACCGTTTCCACCCCGCCCAGCCGCACCGCCGGTGAACTGCAAGGCAAGCGGCCGATCGCCAGGGCCGACATGATCGAAGGCATGGCCAAGGGCATGGCCGTGCTGGAGAGTTTCGACACGCAGCGCCAGCGCCTGAATGCCACGCTGGCCGCCGAGCGCGCCGGCATCACGCGCGCTGCTGCGCGCCGGCACCTGCTGACATTGGCACACCTGGGCTACCTGGAAACCGACGGCAGCTATTTCTGGCTGGCCGCCAAGGTGCTGCGGTTTTCGGGCAGCTACCTGGCCTCGGCACGGCTGCCGCGCGCCATCCAGCCCACGCTCAACCGGCTGGCAGCGCAGACCCAGGAGTCGTTTTCAGCGGGCGTGCTCGACGGCGACGAGGTGGTGATCGTCGGGCGCAGCGGCTACGACTGGAAGAGCGTCTCGCCCGGCGCGGTGCGGGTGATGGCCTACGGCCTGCACCTGGGCGCGCGCCTGCCGGCCCATGCGACTTCCACCGGGCGTGTGCTGCTGGCGGCACAGGGCAAGGCCGCGTTCACACAATGGCTCAAGGGGCGCGCGCTGGCGCGCCTGACCCCCATGACCGTGATCGACCCCAAGCTGTTTCGCGCAGCGATCGAACAGGTGCGCGCCGACGACTTCTGCCTGGCCGCCGAGGAACATGAACTGGGTGTGCATGCGCTGGCCGTGCCGCTGCGCAACATGCAGGGCGAGACCGTGGCCGCGCTCAATGTGGTGGCGTCGCCGCAGCGGCTGCCGGCCCGGCAGATGCAGCGCGACCTGCTGCCGCTTCTTTTTGATGCGGCCAGGGAACTTCGTTCGCTCATGTAGCGCGCTTGCGCCGGCCCGGATTTAAAATTCCTCCATGGAAGCCAAAACCAGAAAAAGCGAATTGACCCGGGCCGCCATCGTCGAGGCTGGCATCGACATCGCCGTGCGCCATGGACTGGGTGCGGTGACCGTTCCGAGCCTGGCTGAAAAACTCAAACTGTCCAACAGCGGGGTTTTTTCGCGCATCGGTTCGATTGAAGCCCTGCGCATTGCGCTGGTGGACGAATACGGCAAGCGCTTCCTGGCCGAAATTTTCTTTCCCGCCCTGAAAAAGCCCCATGGCCTGGAGCGGCTCGACGCCGTGATCGAGTTGTGGATACGCAAGATCTGCAGCGGCACCGGCAACAGCATGGCGCTGTTTGAAGTGACGGCTTTTTCCATGGACCAGGCTGCGCAGGAAACACGGGACATTCTTGTCGGTAATGTGCGTGGCTGGCGCGGCATGATGATGCGGACCATCATGCAGGCGATGGCGCACGGGCAACTCAGGGAGGACATCGACCCTTCGGTGCTGCTGTTCGAGATTCACTGCCTGGTTCTGGGCGCACTGTACGAGTACCGAATCATGAATGACGCGAACACGGCCGACAAGGCCATCGCCTCGTACCGGGCCCTGATCAAGCGCGTCAGCCGGCCCGTGAAGGCCGGCTAGGGTCCGCGCCGACCGGTGTTTGCCGGACAGTGCAGAGGCCCATCCCCTTCAATTTCTGTTCCAGCGGGCGCTGGCAGACAGCTTGTACCCAGTCGCGGGTTGCGCTTGCGGCAGCCATCCCGGGCCAGCCTTGCTCGCCGAAATGTGCAAGTGCCATGATTTCGAGCCGGGGTGTCATGTCGTCGGCGATCCAGTCAAAAAAATCGCGAGGGATCTTTCCGCGGTTTTGCCGGATCATGTCGGCCACCAGGGCGTCGAGGGCTTCGACGGCCATCAGCACGATCCGGTCGGCCGTGCCAGGCGCTGCCAGCGGCGGCAACGGACGCAGCAGGGGATGCCCGGTCCGCGCCGGGACGCGCATGGCCCCCTTGCGGTGCAGCCCGGTTTTCAGCAAGACGCCGGAGGCTCCCACAGGCGCCTCAGGACATGATCCTGCCGTCGCCGGAGAGGATGCCGAGATCCACATAACGGGACCCGACACGCGCAGCCGTACCGCTGTAGTCGATCTGGAACCCGCCGAGGTCGAAATTGCGTATACCCGCAACGGCCTGGCGAAGTTTTTCCCGATCTGCGGAGCGGCCGCTGCGCTGCAGTGCTTCAGCCATCACCCGCGTGTTGATGTAACCCTCGAGGCTGCCGGTGGTGAAACGCTCCTGGCCGGTTGCCCGCATCGCGCCCTGGTACTCCCGGATGATCTGGTGCTTGGAGCGGTTGGGTTCGGGAAACACCATCGTGATGGCAAGGCCGCGGGCGCTCATGCCCAGTTGCCTGACGCCGTCCTGGGTCAGGCTGGGGCTGATGCCGGCAATGGGCATGCTTGGTGATGCCTTGCGCAGGGCGGCTACCAGCCCGGTGGTGGCTGCGCCCGTGGTGCCAAGCACAACAGCGGATGGATTGGAGGCCACGGTTTGCGCAACAATGGCATCCATGTTTTTTCCGTCCACAGACAGGGCGTGGGTACCCAGAATGCTGATGCCCGCGTTTTTCAGCAGGGTGGCGGTTTCCTCGGACACTTCCTTGCCATAGGGGTTGTCGGTGTAGACGATGGCAAGGTTCCTGATGCCCATGGAGGCGACGTTTTGCACCAGCCGTGCAATTTCATCGCTGTAGCTCGCGCGAATGTGGAAGACATGGCGCAAGCCGTTTTTACGCAGGCTGCTGGCGCCCGTCAGCGGCGCGAGGTGCACCAGGCCGGCGGCCTCGATCAGTGGCGTAATGGCCGCATTGTTGGCGGTTCCGAGACAGGACATCAAGCCAACAACGGCCGGGTTGGCTGCCAGTTGCCGGATGTTCTCGACACTGCGCGCCGGCACGTAAGCGTCGTCGAGGACTTCCATTCGCACCGGGCGGTCGTGCACGCCCCCCTTGGCATTGATTTGTGCGAGCGCGGCCTGGACGCCCTTCTGGTTTTCGAGTCCGAACGCGCCCAAAGGGCCCGACATCGCAGCCGTGCTGCCTATGGTCCAGGCGCTTGAATTAGCAAGGGCATCCGAAATTAGGGGAAAGGAAACCGCAGCGACCCCCATGGCTGTACCTGAGGCAAGGAATTGGCGACGTTTCATGGGTGGGGCTCCGACAGAAGGTGTTAGCACTTCAGCTTATAGGTTGAGGAATTTCGGGAAGTTTAGGTGTGCTTTTCACTTAAAATAGCATGACGATGCGAAAAACGGTCAATCTGTGACTTATTACCACTGCACCGTTTGCGCCTGGGGCCCGCGCAAGCCTGATCCGGCGCGGGCGGCAGCCGGTTGTCGCCGTCCTCAGCCTCGGGGCAGCACGAAGAAAAACGTTGCCCCCTGATCGGGCGCGGATTCGGCCCAAATGCGCCCGCCGTGGCGAGCGATGACCCGGGCAACCGTGGCCAGGCCGATGCCGGTGCCGGCGAACTCGCTGCTGCCGTGCAGCCGCTGGAAGGTGCCGAACAGCTTGTCCGCATACGCCATGTCGAAGCCGGCGCCGTTGTCGCGTACAAAAAAGGCCTGATGCCCCTCTGACCAGCCCACTTCGATGATGGAGCGCTCGCGCCGTTCACTGAACTTCCAGGCGTTGCCGAGCAGGTTCTCCATGACGGCCCGCAGCAGACGCGTATCGCCGTGTACCGTCAGGCCCGGGGCGACGGTGAAATCGGCATGGCGGCCGGGCGAATGCGCGCGCAGGCTGTCGAGCGCCTCGCGGGCAAGCTGGCTCAGGTCCACCGGTTCGACGCGCAAGGCCTGGCGCGTCACGTGCGCGAGGGACAGCAATCCCTCGATCAGCTGGCCCATCTGCGTCACGCCGGCCTGGATACGTGACAGGTAGTGGGCCGTCCTGGCGCTTTGTGAGCTGCCCAGTTCCTTGGACAGCAGCCGGCTGAAGCCATCCACCGTGTTCAGCGGCGCGCGCAGGTCATGCGACACCGAATAGGAAAACGCCTCGAGCTCCGAGTTGGAGATGCGCAAGGCGGTCTCCACCGCCTTGAGTTCGGTGATGTCGATATCGATACCGACCCAGAACAGCAACTCACCGCTGTTGTTGAACACCGGCGAGCAGCGGTAGGACATGGTGTGGTAATTGCCGTCCCGGGCACGCAGGCGCCGCGTGCCGGTGTAGGCTGTGCCGGTGGTGGTGGCTTCCTTCCACTGCCGGGTCAGATCCGCCAGGTCGTCCGGATGCACCAGGGCCAGCCAGGCATGGCCCATCCAGTCGGGCGGTGCGCCGCCACACAGCGCATACCAGGCGCGGCTGGTAAAGGTGGCGGCACCTGTCGGGTCCAGGGTCCAGATCGGCTGCGGCGCCTGTTCTGCCAGCGCCCGGAACAGCGCCTCCTGCCGGGACAGTTCACGCGTGCGCTGGGCAATTTTCTCCTCGAGGCCGCTGTTGAGTTCCTGAACCTGACCCAGCAGCCGGACATTGTCGATGGCGATCTGGGCCAGCTCGGCCAGTTCGGTGGCGATGTACTCGTCCTGCTGGGTGAATTCGCCCTCCAGCTTGTCGGAGAGCTGCAGCAGCCCGATGTTGCTGCCGTCGCGGCCGGTCAGCGGCACCGCCAGCCAGCCGCGCATGGCCGGGTGTTTGTCGGCATAGGCCCCGAAACCGCGCCAGCGCGGATGCGCCTCGAGCTCGGCCTGGGTCAGTCGCAGCGGCCGGTTGGTTTCGCAGACCACCGCATAAATGCCGCTGCCGTCGGGCGGCTCCACCAGGTCGCGCCAGGCCGCATATTTGTCCGACAGCGAGAGCGCGGTGATGGCCTGCGCCCAGTCACAGTTCCGCGTCAGGCTGATGATGGCCTGGTGCGCGCCTATGATTGTGCGCGCCTGTTCGGCCACTTCCTGCATCATGGCGTCCAGGCTGTGGTGCCGGGTGATGGCCTGGGCGGCCTCCGCGGCCCCTTGCAGGGTCTGAAGCTGTGCCTGCACTTCACGCTCGGCAAGCACCCGCGCGGTGACGTCCTGCAGCGCCCCCTGAACGCGCACGATCTGGCCCTGCGCGTTGCGCGCTGCCCGTCCCATGGAGCGCACCCAGATAATGCGGCCCGTGCCGGTGACCATTTCCACCTCCACGTCGAAGGGCGTGCCGATTTCCATACATTCCTGCGCCACCCGGCTGGCCAGCGCCCGGGAGGGCGGGGTGCACAGGCTGATCGCCGTCTCCAGTGTGGGTGCGGCGCCGGGCGGCAACTCCAGCACAAAGGACGCCTCCTGCGACCACCGGAAGCGCATGCCGGGCAGCTCCAGCGCCCAACCGCCCATGCCGGCCAGCTGGCCGGCCATGCTCAGCAGCTCGGCCTGGGATTTCAGGGCGGCCTCGGCCTGCTTGAGGTCGTCGATGTCTGTCGAGGTGCCGTAGTAGGACACCACCCGGCCCTGAGCGTCACGGTTGGGAATGACCCGCGCCAGCTGCCAGCGGTAGCTCCCGTCGGCGTAAAGCAGGCGGTGCTCGTTGTGCATGCTCTGCGCACTTTCGATGGCATCGCGGAAATCGTCCGCTGTCCGCTCCAGGTCGTCCGGATGGACGCGCATGAACCAGCCGCTGTTCCTCGCTGCTTCCGCCGGCTGCCCGGTGACGTGGGTCCACTGGTCGTTGACGAAAGCCATGTGGCCGCGGGCGTCGGTGATGAACACGATTTGCGGCATGGCCTGGGCCAGCTCACCGAAGCGCAGTTCGGTCTGTTCGCGCTGGCGGGATTGCCGGTAGAACAGGGCACACATCACGCCCACACCTGCCGCGGCCAACAGCCAGATCAGGCTGGTCAGGGTGGCGAAGCGCGCCCATCCTGCAAGGATTTTGCTGGATTCCGAACCGACGATGACCGTCATGGTGGGGTAGGCGCTCAGGCGCCGGTAGGCAATCATCCGCTGGCGGCCGTCGAAGTTGCTGACGGTTTCGTAGATGCCGTTGGGCGCTTTCCTGAGCTCCGCAAACAGCGGCAGGTCAGGGAAGGTCTTGCCCATGGCGCCGTCGTCCATCGGGCTGCGCATCATCAGCGCCCCATCATCGCGGAACAGGGCAACCGCACCGCCGGGTCCCAGGTCGATGGCGCGCCAGAGCCGGTCAAAGTAGGGAGGCTCCACCGCGGCCACGACGACACCGGCAATCGCTCCACCAGGTGTGCGCAGCGGACGCGAGGCGCTGATCAGCCAGGTGTTGGTGGTGCGGCTGCGCACCACCGCGCTGACATGAAAACCGGTGGCGGGGCGCTGTTGATAGACCTGGAAATACTCGCGGTCTTGCAGATTGACGCCGATGTTGCCGATGTCCGAGTCGTAAACAATGCGACCCTCGGCATCGAGTACCCAGATCGCCCGTACAAAGGGCAGTTCGCCGATCTGTTGCTGCAGCATGGTCCGTACCACATCGGGGTCGGGCTTGCGCTCGCGCTGCATGACCAGCAGGCTGTTGCCTGCCAGTTGCAGCCGCTGGTCCACCGTCTGGAAGGTCCGGCTGGTTTGTTCCTCGATGACCTGGGCCAGCGATTGGGTCAGTTTTTCACCGGACCGCAGTGCTTCTCCCCGCAGGTAAAAAAGGGCGACGGCGACAGCGAGCGCCGACGCCAGAACCATCACCGCCGCCATCCAGGCAACCTGCCGCCGTGTCGACGCTTGTCCGTCACCCGGAGCCCGGATCGACAGTGGGACGGAGGCATCCACTTGCCAGGGCCAACGCATGCATCCGACCTTTCAGTTCGACACGGTCAACAAGCCGGTCGGGTTGCCGGAGCGTTGTCCGGATGCGGTCATGATGCCATGCGGCAGGGGGCTTGTCGATGCAGGCGCGTCAGGTCATTCCCGGGGAATACCGTCCCGGAGCAGGCTCACACGCCCAGGTATTGGGTCAGCAGTTCAGGCCGGGCGTGCAACTCCGCGGAGCCGCCTTCAAACACGACCTCCCCCTTGACGAGGATGATGTTGCGGTCGGTGATCTGCGTGACGTGTTTCCAGTTCTTGTCGACGATCACGCTGCTGATGCCGGTTTCCCGGATCACGCCGCAGATGCGCCAGATCTCGCGCGCGATCAGCGGCGCCAGCCCCTCGGTCGCCTCGTCGAGGATCAGCACGTCGGGATTGGTCATCAGCGCGCGGCCAATGGTCAGCATCTGCTGCTCGCCGCCGCTGAGCTGCTGACCGCCGTGGCCCAGGCGCTCCTGCAGGCGCGGGAAGGTCTCGAGCACACGTTCATAGGTCCAGTCGCGCTGCCCGCGGGTGCCGGGACGTGCGGCCATCTTGAGGTTCTCGAGCACGCTGAGGTTGCCGAAGATGCCGCGACCCTCGGGCACATAGGCGATGCCCAGGCGCGAGATTTCGTAAGGCGCGCGGCCCAGCATGTCCTTGCCGGTGATGGCCAGGCTGCCCGAGCGCGGCCTGACCAGTCCCATGATGCTTTTGAGCAGTGTGCTTTTGCCCATGCCGTTGCGTCCCATCAGGCCGATGGTTTCGCCGCGCGCGACCGAAAAATCGATGCCGCGCAGGATGTGGCTGGCGCCGTAGTAGGTGTGGATGCCTTTGGCGTCGATCAGCAGTTCGGCCATCAATCAAGCCTCCGACGGGCCGCCCCTAGGAGGCTTGGGCCCCCTTGGGGCTGGAGCCTGCGGCTCCAAGCCTGCCTGCGCAGGCTTGGACAGGCGACAGAGGCGATGCCTCCGGCGAGCTGCGGCCTGCAGGGCCTCGTGCAGTACACGAAGTGACAAGCGTGGGGGCTCACGATTCTTCCCCGAGGTAGGCGGCCTGCACGCCGGCGTCGGCGCGGATGTCGGCGGGCGTGCCGCTGGCAATCACCTTGCCGTCGACCATCACCGTCAGCCGGTCGGCCAGCGTGAAAACCGCGTCCATGTCGTGTTCGACCAGCAGGATGCCATGGTCCTTTTTCAGGCTCAGCAGCAGCGCGACCATGCGCTCGGCTTCGGCCACACCCATGCCGGCCAGCGGCTCATCGAGCAGCAGCACCTGCGGCTCGGTCGCCAGGGTCATGGCAATCTCGAGCTGGCGCTGCTCGCCGTGGCTGATGGTGCCGGCGATGGCGTCTTTCCGGTTCTCGAGGCCGGCCAGCGCGATGGCCCTCGCCGCACGCTCGTTGAGCGCTGCAAAATCGGTCGCGCGGCTGAGCCAGCGCGCGGCATGCGGCTGGCGCGACTGGGCTGCCAGGCGCACGTTTTCCCAGACCGTGAAGGGCAGGAAGATGTTGGTCTTCTGGTAGCTGCGGCCCAGGCCCTGGCGCGAGATTTTTTCAGGGTTCCAGCCCGTCACATCCTGGCCGCCCAGTCGCACCGAGCCCGAGGTCGGTGGCAGGTCGCCGGAGAGCAGGTTGGTCAGCGTGGATTTGCCGGCGCCGTTGGGGCCGATCACCGCATGGATGTGGTTGCGCAGCAGCTCCAGCGAGACGTCGTTCACCGCCGCCAGGCCGCCGAAGCGCTTGGTCAGGTTTTTTGCGGAAAGTAGGGCCCCCACGCTTGCCACTTCGTGTGCCTCCGGCGGTGCGCTGCCCCATTCACGACGTGTGGGGGCGTCCGCGCCTTGGGGCGGCCCGGCGACGCGTTGAACTTCACTCATCGCCGGCCTTCCGTGACTTGCCAAAACGCTCGACCAGGCCCAGGATGCCGCGCGGCGCGAAGGTCACCAGCAGCACGATGAACAGGCCCATCCAGAGCTGCCAGTGTTTGCCGAGGTTGACGCTGCCGATGCGCGGCAGGTCCTTGAACACATGCAGCAGGTACTCGAAAGCAAAGGCGCCGACGATGGCGCCGGCAAAGTTGCCCATGCCGCCCAGGATGACCATCATGATGGCATGTGCGCTCATGTGGAAACCCATGAGTTCGGGGTTGATGTAGCCGGTCTGCGTGCCCCACAGGTAGCCGGCCAGACCTGCCAGCGCGCCAGCCAGCGTGAAGGCCGTGAGCTTGTAGCGGAAAGTGCCAAAACCCATGGCGCGCATGCGGTGTTCGTTCACGCGTATGCCGGCCAGGGTGCGGCCGAAGGGGCTCCACAACAGGCGGCGCAGGAAGGCATACACCCCCAGCAGCACGGCCAGCGTGAAGTAATACAGCGTGCGTTTGTTTTCCAGGTCCCACCAGGCCGCCGGCACCCAGCCGAACAGGGCGACATCGGGCTTGAAGTTGATGTACAGGCCGTCGGAGCCGCCCAGCGCCTTGTTGTCGAAGAACAGGAAAAAGATCATCTGCGCAAAGGCCATGGTCACCATGATGAAGTAGATGCCATGGGTGCGAACGACAAAAAATCCGATGATCAGCGCGCCCAGCCCGGAGGCCAGCACCGCCAGCGGCAGGGTCCACCACAGGCTGACGGCCTCGCCCTGCGGCATCAGAAAGGCCAGCGCGTACCCGGCCAGGCCGAAGTAGGCCGCATGGCCCAGCGACACCAGGCCGGTGACGCCTTGCAACAGGTCCAGGCTCATGGCAAAAATCGCCATGATCATCATGCGCGTGACCATCTGCACGTAGAAGTCGGTGCCGGTGAACGGGAAGGCGACGAGGGCGATCAGCCCAAGGGCCAGCGCCACCTGCACGCCGCGCGGCAGGACTTCGAGGTTTGCTTTTGCGGCGCTCATTTCTGATACCGAGGACAAGCGCCATCAATTTTCCGACGGGCCGCCCCTAGGAAAATTAGCCCCTTGAGGGGGCAGCGCATTACACGAAGTGAAAAGCGTGGGGGCTGCGAGCTTTTCATTGCTTGAACAATCCTTCAGGTTTCCACAAAAGTACCGCAGCCATCAACATGTAGACCAGCATGCCGGCCACTGAAGGCAGCAGCACCTTGCCGAAGGTGTCGACCAGGCCGACCAGCAGCGCGGCAATCATGGCGCCGCGCACCGAACCGATGCCGCCTATCACCACCACCACAAAACACATGATCAGCACCTGCGAGCCCATGTTGGGATAGACGCTGGCAATCGGCGCGGCGATCATGCCGGCCACCGCGGCCAGCGTCACGCCGAGGGCAAACACCACGGCGTGGATCAGCTTGATGTTGATGCCCAGCGCGCCGGCCATGTCGCGGTTGAAGGCACCGGCGCGTATCTTCATGCCCAGGCGCGTTTTCGAGATGAGGAGGTACAGACCGGCGGCCAGTGCAATACAGACGGCCGACATGAACAGGCGGTATACCGGGTAAGACAGGTTCTCGGTCAGCGGGATGGAGGCGCCGAGCAACTCGGGGATCGGCACACCATGCACATCATCGCCCCAGAGGATGGAGCGCAATTCTTCAAAAATGTAGATCAGGCCGAAGGTCAGCAAGACCTGGTCGAGGTGGTCGCGGTGGTAGAAGTGGCGGAACAGCAGCCATTCGAGGGCCAGCCCGAAAATCGCCGACAGCACGGCGCCGCCAAAAATGGCCAGCGTCAGGCTGCCGAATTGTGCGCTGAGCGACCAGGCGAGGTAGGCACCCAGCATGTAGAAGCTGCCGTGCGCAAGGTTGACCACGCCCATGATGCCGAAGATCAGCGTCAGCCCGGCTGCCAGCATGAACAGCAGCAGGCCGTACTGGACGCTGTTGAGCAGCTGGATGAGGAAGTTGGCGAGATCCATCGAGGCGTTTTGGTTCAGGGGAAAAGATTTGTCCAGCGCGTGTGTTCACGCAAGCTCTGTACCAAAAAAATGGGAGGTCCGAGAACCTCCCATTTTTTCATGCGAGCAGGTTCAGGCCATCTTGCAGCCGGCGCCGGAGTCGGCGAGGGCTTTGGCGGCAATGCCCAGCACCTTGTTTTCCTTGTTCTCGACGACGCGCAGGTAGATGTCCTGCACCGGGTTGTGCGACTTGCTCATGGTCCACTTGCCGCGCGGGCTGTCGATGACGGCAGACTCCAGCGCCTTGTACAGCGCCGGTTTGCTGGCCATGTCGCCCTTGACCGCATTGGCGCCCTGGATCAGCAGCAAGCCGGTGTCGTAGCCTTGAACTGCGTACACGTCGGGCTGCATCTTGAAACGGCTTGCATAGGCTGTGCGGAACGCCTTGTTGCGCGGCGTGTCCAGCGAATCGCTGTAATGCATGGTGGTGATGATGCCGTCGGCGGCGGGGCCGGCAGCGTCGAGCACACCTTCGGTCAGGAAGCCGGAGCCATACAGCGGGATCTTGCCCTTCAGGCCGGCCGCGGCGTAGTCACGGATGAACTTGGCCGCGCCGCCACCAGCGAAGAAACAGGCCACGGCATCAGGCTTGAGCGCCGCAATTTCGGTGAGCAGTGCCTGGAACTCGACGTTGGGGAAGGGCAGGCCCAGCTCCTTGACGATGGTGCCGCCGGCAGCGGTGTAGCTTTCCTTGAAGCCTTCGAAGGCTTCGTCGCCGGCCGCGTACTTCCAGGTGATCCAGACGGCTTTCTTGTGGCCCTTGGCCATCATGGCCTGGCCCAGCGCGCGTGTCGGCTGCGAATTGCTGAAGGAGGTGCGGAAGACGTTGGGGGCGCACAGGCCGCGCGTGGCGGCATGGACGCCGGCGTTGGGGATCAGGCTCAGCACGCCGGAATCGCGCGCAACTTTCTGGATGCCCATCTGCACGCCCGAATGCACGGTACCGACCAGCACGTCGACCTTGTCGCGCTGCACCAGCTTGCTGGCGTTTTCGATGCCCTTGGAGGGCTCGGACTCGTCGTCCACCTTGAAGTATTCGATCTCGCGCCCGCCGAGCTTGCCGCCTTGCTGGTCGATGGCCATGCGGAAGCCGTTTTCAATCGCCACGCCGAGCTGCGCAAATGTGCCGGTATAGGGCAGCATGAAACCCACGCGCACCTTGCTGGATTGCGCCCGCACTATTTGGGGGAGCAGCAGGCCGGTCGATGCCGCGCCGATGACGGCAGCACTCTGGCTCAGGATCAAGCGGCGTGAGGAAGGACGTGAGGTCATGGATAACTCCTGGTTGGGACGGAAGAGGAAGCGCTGGACTGTTGGCAATGGTAACGGCGCTGCATGTGGAACACCCTAGTGAAAAACCCGAGATTGAAGATTAAATTGTTTATATGTAAAGCAATTTCTCTGCCAACCCGCAGGTCCGTCCGGCAATTCAGTGTTGCGCCTGGCGCAGCTTGAAGCGCTGGATCTTGCCGGTGGCGGTTTTGGGCAGCTCCGCCACAAACTCTATCCAGCGCGGGTACTTGTAAGGCGCCAGTTGCTGCTTGACATGGGCCTTGAGCTCGTCGGCCGTAGCCGACTGCCCGTTCTTGAGCACCACGCAGGCCTTGGGCTTGATCAGTTCGTCGCTGTCGGCCACGCCGATCACCGCCACTTCGAGCACCGCCGGATGTGTCATCAGGCAGGCCTCGACCTCGAAGGGCGAGACATAAATGCCGCCGACCTTGAGCATGTCGTCGCTGCGGCCGCTGTAGGTGTAGTAGCCGTCGGCATCGACGGTGTATTTGTCGCCGCTGCGGGTCCAGTCACCGGCAAAAGTGGCCTTGGTCTTGGCGCGGCTGTTCCAGTACATCAGGGCCGAACTCGGGCCGCTGATCTGCAGTTCGCCGATCTCGCCAACGGCGCAGTCGCGTCCGTCGTCGCCGACGATGCGCAGGCTGTAGCCGGGCACGGCCTTGCCGGTGCTGCCGTAACGCACCTCGCCGGGCCGGTTGCTCAGGAAGATATGCAGCATCTCGGTCGAGCCGATGCCGTCCAGGATGTCGCAGCCGTACTGGGCCGTCCACTTCCTGCCGATCTCTGCGGGCAGGGCTTCACCGGCGCTGGTGCAGACACGCAGCTTCAGTTCGGACTTCTGCGGTCGCGCCGGGTCGGCCAGCAGGGCGGCGTAGAGCGTGGGCACGCCGTAAAAAATGGTCGGCTGGTGTTTTCTCAGGATGGAGAAGACCTCGGCAGTGGTGGGGCGGCCCGGCAGCAGCACGGCGGTGGCGCCCACACTCATGGGGAAAGTCAGGCCATTGCCCAGGCCATAGGCGAAAAACAGCTTGGCGGCGGAATAAACGACATCGGACTCCTGGATGCCCAGCACGCCGCGGCCATACAGCTCGGCGGTCTGGATCAAATGGCTGTGCAGGTGCACCGTGCCCTTGGGCGTGCCGGTGGAGCCGCTCGAATACAGCCAGAAGCAAGCGTCGTCGGCGCAGGTCGGCGCTATGGTTTTGGTAGCTGCTTGCGCTCGCAGCATATGGGAAAAAGCCGTATTTGATGCGGAGTCATCACCTGCGGTGAACACCGTGCGCAGCGTGGGAATCTGGCCGATCAGCGGCTCGAACGCCGGCAGCAGGGCTTTGGACACGATCAGGCCCTGGGCGCGCGAGTCGCGCAGCATGAAGTCGAAGTCTTTGGTCGTCAGCAGGGTGTTGGCAGCGACCGGCACCACGCCGGCCAGGATGCAGCCGAGAAAGGCCACCGGCCATTCGGGCGTGTCCAGCATCGCCAGCAGGATGCGGCTTTCGGGTGCGAAGCCGTGGGCGCGCAGCGCATTGGCAAACCGGTGTGCCTGGTCGTCCAGTTCGCCATAACTGAGGGTGGCGCCGCTGGCGGCGTCGATAAAAGCCAGTTTGCTGCTGCGGCCGGCATTGCGTGCCAGCAGGTCATGGGCCGCGTTGTAGTCGCGGGGAATGTCCACCCGGGGCGGTGTGCTGCTGTGGTCGGCGCGGCTCAGGTTCATGGCTGTCTCCGGATGCTCTCTTTTTTATAGCTGCCTGCGCCCGCTGAGCATGGGCTGGAGGCTTGTATGGCTTGAAACTCAGGTGGCGGCTGCGGTGCTGTCAGTACTGGCCAGCACCTGGGCCACCCATTGCCGGCACCACTCGGCGCCCTCGGTCTCGGGCAGGGTGCCGCTGCTGGCGTCATGGATCCAGACCTCACCGATGCGCTGGGCGCCCAGGCCCTGCAGGCGTTCGTCGAACTTCTTGCCGCCGAAGGCAAAGGTCTGCTGGTAGGTGCGGTCACCGAGCGCGATCACGCCGTAACGCACATGGCCGAGAAACTTGGGCTGGCTGTCCAGCGCGTCATACAGCGCGCGGGCGTTGTCGGGAACATCGCCCTGGCCATAGGTGGAGGTACAGATGAGATATATCGCATCTTCTCCGGCGACCGGATCGAACACGCTGATGTCCAGTCCGTCCATCAACTGCACCTGGATATCCGGGACCAGGTCGGCGCAATCCATCTGGATCGCCTGTGCGACATAGTCAGCGGTGCTGGTCATGGTGCCCACAAGAATTTTGAGTTTCATGGTGTTTTTCTGTCATCCCGAGCTTGTCGAAGGCAAAAAAGATGCAATAAACTGCTTGACGATTAATTAATGTGAAGTATACTGCAATCTTGATCCAGCGCAAATACTTTTCATAAAAAGTGGTGTCCGATGCAAGTCATGTCTGAATTCGAAGCCAAGGCCACCCTCGCCGAACTGGGCGCCCGGGTACGCGCCTGGCGCGCACGCCGCGGCATGACACGCAAGGCGCTGGCCACCGATTCCGGCCTGAGCGAGCGTTTCCTGGCCGACGTCGAAAGCGGCAAGGGCAATGTCTCGATCAACTCGCTGGAAGCCGCCGCCCGCGCGCTCAACATTTCCATTCTCGACCTGATGCAGGACGCGCCGCGTCCGGCGCTGGCGCGGGTGCAGGGCCTGCTGGGCCGGCTCGACGACACGCAGCTGGACCAGGCCTATGCGCTGCTGGGAGGCACTTTCGGGTTGAGTGAATCCTCGGGACGCGAGGCGCGGATTGCGCTGATCGGCCTGCGCGGGGCCGGCAAATCGACCCTCGGCCTGCAACTGGCCAATGAGCGCGGCGTGCCGTTTATCGAGCTGGACCGCGAGATCGAGCGCGAAGCCGGCACCAGCATGAATGAAATTTTGCTGCTGCACGGGCAGGCCGGTTACCGCCGCTACGAGCGCCGCGCCTTGTTCCGCATTGCCGAGGACCATGCCGGCGGCGTCGTCATGACCACCGGCGGCAGCATCGTCAGCGAACGCGAAACCTTCGACCTGCTGCAAAGCCGCTTTTATTGCGTCTGGCTCAAGGCCAGTCCGGAAGAACACATGGCCCGCGTGGTGGCCCAGGGCGACATGCGGCCTTTCGACAGTACCCGCGGCGCGACCAGCGAAGCCATGGAAGACCTGCGCCGCATCCTGGCCAGCCGCGAAGCGCTGTATGCCCGCGCCGATGCGGTGGTGGACACCGCGGCCCGCACCCTCAAGCAAAGCCTGGGCGACCTCAAGCGCTCGGTTCCCGCATCCACCGTTGCGGCTGAACCTGCCGAACGGGCCTGAACGATTACACAAGGAGATACCCCCCATGAATGCCATGACCGAACCGCTGTTGTTCAAGCAGGTGATTGAAGGCCAGGAGCGCGAGCTCGTGAGCTTTGCCACGCACCCGACCAAGTACCAGCACTGGAGCCTGAACGTGGAGGGCGATGTGGCCCGCCTCAAGCTCGACATCAACGAGGACGGCGGCATCAAGCCCGGTTACAAGCTCAAGCTCAACAGCTACGACCTGGGGGTGGACATCGAGCTGCACGACGCCATCAACCGCATCCGTTTCGAGCATCCTTCCGTCAAGGTGGTGGTGTTCGAGTCCGGCAAGGAAAAGATCTGGTGCTCGGGCGCCAACATCTACATGCTGGGCCTGTCCACCCACGGCTGGAAGGTCAACTTCTGCAAATTCACCAATGAGACCCGCAACGGCCTGGAAGACTCCTCGCGCCATGACGGGCTCAAGTCCATCGCGGCTGTCACCGGCGCCTGCGCCGGCGGCGGCTACGAGCTGGCTTTGGCCTGCGACCGCATCGTGATGGTCGACGACCGCTCCAGCACGGTGAGCCTGCCCGAGGTGCCGCTGCTCGGCGTGTTGCCGGGCACCGGTGGCCTGACCCGTGTCACCGACAAGCGCAAGGTGCGCCGCGACCTCGCCGACATCTTCTGCACCACCTCCGAAGGCGTGCGCGCCGACCGCGCGAAAGACTGGAAACTGATCGACGCGTTTGCCAAGCCGCAGCAGTTCGGCGCCTTGCTTGCTACCGAAATTGAAGCGCTCCGCGCACGTTCCACGCGGGCTGCGGGCTCAAAAGGCATTGAACTGACGGCGCTCAAGGTGCTGATCGACGATGCCGGTTACCACTACAGCGTGGTCGATGCCCAGGTGGACCGCGCCACCCGCATCGCCACCATCACGGTGAAAGCGCCATCTGCCGCCATCGAGTCCACGCCGGAAACGATTGAGGCCGCCGGCGCCAACTGGTACCCGCTCAAGCTGCAGCGCGAACTCGACGACGCCATCCTGAACCTGCGCACCAATGAACTCGAAGTCGGCACCTGGGTCATCAAGACCACGGGCGACGCCGGCCAGGTGATGCGCATGGACGAGGTGCTGGCTAAACTCAAGGACCACTGGCTGGTGAAGGAGACCACCGGGGCGCTGCGCCGCACGCTGGCGCGCATCGACGTGACCAGCCGTTCGCTGATCGCGCTGGTCGATGCCGGCTCGTGTTTTGCCGGCACCTTTTACGAATTGGCGCTGGCCTGCGACCGCATCTACATGCTGGACCTGCCGGATTCGCCCGACGCCGCGCCCGCGCTACAACTGAGCCCAGCCAACTTCGGCTGGTTCCCGGCGGTCAATGGCCTGACCCGGCTGCAGACGCGTTTCTGCGAAGACGCGGCCACCATCAGCCAGCTCGAAAAACTCGGCGACAGCCAACTGCGCGCCGACCAGGCGCTCGAATTCGGCCTGGTGACGCTGACCCCCGACGACATCGACTGGGACGACGAGATCCGCATCATGCTGGAGGAGCGTGCCTCGATGTCGCCCGACGCCATGACCGGCATGGAAGCCTCGCTGCGTTTTCCCGGCAAGGAAACCATGGAGACGCGTGTGTTCGGCCGCCTCTCGGCCTGGCAAAACTGGATTTTCATTCGCCCGAATGCGGTCGGTGAGGACGGCGCATTAAAGCTCTTCGGCACCGGCAAAAAAGCGAAATTCGACTGGAAGCGGATTTAAAGACCAACTTTTCTGTCATGCCGGAGCTGATCCGGCATCCATGCTTCGCCAGCCAGTGGGCCGCGTGATGTGGATTGCGGATCGAGTCCGCAATGACAAACCCACCAAGGAAACACCATGAGCAACATTGACCTGCAAGCCCTGATCCCCAACAACGTCAACCTCGGCGAAAACCGCCAGCTGCAGCGTGCGCTCGAGCACTGGCAGCCGGCCTTCATGAGCTGGTGGGACGAGATGGGCCCGAGCGATTTCAACGCCAAAGAGGTCTACCTGCGCACCGCCGTCGGCGTGGACGCGTCCGGCTGGGCCAGCTACGGCTACACGCCGATGCCTGACTACCGCTGGGGCATCTTCCTGGCCGACAAGGAAGAAAACCGCAAGATCGGTTTTGGCGACCACATGGGTGAAGAAGTCTGGCAGGAAGTGCCGGGCGAGTACCGCAGCGCCTTCCGGCGCCTGATCGTGACCCAGGGCGACACCGAGCCGGCCTCGGTCGAGCAACAGCGCCTGCTGGGCCACACTGCGCCTTCGCTGTATGACCTGCGCAACCTGTTTCAGGTCAACGTGGAAGAGGGCAGGCACCTGTGGGCCATGGTTTACCTGCTGCATGCGCACTTTGGCCGTGACGGCCGCGAGGAAGCCGAAGAACTCTTGACCCGCCACAGCGGCGACGCCGACAAGCCGCGCATCCTGGGCACCTTCAACGAGCCCATGGACAACTGGCTGAGCTTTTTCATGTTCACCTACTTCACCGACCGTGACGGCAAGTTCCAGCTCAAGTCCTTTGCCGAGAGCGCCTTCGACCCGCTGGCGCGCACCACACGTTTCATGCTGACCGAAGAAGCGCACCACATGTTTGTCGGCGAGACCGGCATTGGCCGCGTGATCAAGCGCACACTGGAAGTCATGAAGGAACTGGACACCGACAATGTCGACACCCTGCGCAAGGCCGGTGTCATCGACCTGCCGACCATCCAGAAATTCATGAACTTCTGGTTCACCTCCTCGCTGGACCTGTTCGGCTCGGAAGCCTCGTCCAACGCCGCCAACTACTTCAGCAACGGCATCAAGGGCCGGCCCGATGAAGCCAAGTTTGCCGACCACGTCGAACGCGACAGCGAAATGACCATTCAGGTGCCGGACGGCAAGGGCGGCCTGAAGAACGAGACGATCTCGACACGCAACGGCATGAACGAAATCACGCGCCTGGAATACGTGAAAGACTGCAATGTCGGCGTGACCCGCTGGAATATGGCGATCAAGCGCGCCGGCGTGGACTTCGAACTGAGCCTGCCCAACACGCGTTTCCGCCGCAGCGTCGGCGCCTGGTCCGGCGCCCACACCGACCCGCAGGGCCATCCGCTCAGCGAAGCCGAGTTCAACGCCAAAAAAGACGCCTGGCTGCCGACCGACGACGACAAGACCTTCATCCACAGCCTGATGCAGCGCGTCACCGAGCCGGGCAAGATGGCCGGCTGGATCGCACCGCCGGACCGCGGCATCAATGCCAATGCGGTCGAGTACGAATACGTCAAGCTTTGACCGGCATTTCGGCTCCGGCCTGAAGCAACAAGCCCCGACAGCGTCAAGCGCTCCGGGGCTTGTTTTATTGCGTCAGCCGATCAGCGCGCCGCGTTCCTTGAGCAAATCCCGCAGCAAGGAGCGGTGGCAACGCGCCTCGTTTTCGCAATAACAGCCGACCGCAAAATTGGACTGGTGCGAGAGTGCCGCCAGCAGGTCCAGGTTGCGGCTGGCCTCGGGCTCGCCCATCTCGGCGCGGTATTTTTTGCTGAAGGCGGCCCAGTCCTTGTCGGTGTCGACCGACTGGCCCAGTTTCATGGTCTCCACGCTGGGGGCCAGGTTCGGGTACCAGACGTCGTACCAGTCCTGGGAGGCGAACTCGGCCTTGGGCACGCCGCGCGGCGGCCGCCGGACCGTGCCTATGCGCAAGCCTTCATCGGCGCTGCGGGGCGTGCCCAGCCTGACGATATGGACGGTCATGGTTGTTCCCTTTCGCTACGGGCGCTGTCTCGTTGTGGTTGATAGAAGCGCGATGGTGGCCTCGGAGGGGATCGAATGCTATCTAGAACACCTTTGCTTTTCGAGTTTCTCGGTTCTTGGGCCGGTTGTTCCCCGGCTTGTAAATCATCGATGGGGGAGAATTGCCACAATTTTCATCAGCAAAATGCCCGAGGCAATGAGGCCAAGCAGTATTGGCAACCGGGCTTTCACCGCCGCTTCGCAATAAAAAAACCACCAAATTCTGGAGTAGAGCCATATTAGCGTCTGGTGAACACCGACACTTTGTACAAAAAGCCCGTACCCACCGCTACTACTACCGGCCGTCCAAATAACCGTAGTGGACATGGTTAAGTAGGCGTCGGATTTTGGACTCTCGTCCGACGCTTGCGACCTCTCACTAGCGCGTACGTCGGATAACGTAAGGTGAATGCGTGGGCGCCTCGCTTTAGCTACTGCCTCCCCCATGCCTTCCGCCTTGTCAGCAGTGTGCTTTCCGATTCCGCCTACGAAAATGGGTGCTTGGTATCCTGTCCAAGTATAGAGATTGGCCATGAACTGGGCGTAGTGTGTAATCACGGTCGGTGTAATTCGTGCTAGGTCATCATCTACTGCTTCACTGTATTTCTTCGCCCCAAACAACACGGCGTCCTTATACCTAAGAGCCAGATAGGCCAAAATTGCCAAGGCGGCAACGCAGAGCTTTAAAGGGTCAAGTTCAGCGTCAAGTCGAAGAGCCTTCGCGGCCATCTGTCCCAAGCGCAGATTAAACCACTCTGCCAAAATTATCAGTGCGCTGAAGACCAGCAAATTGCGCCTGACCTTTAGGTCGTCATCGTCGTAGATCATGCTTCCCCACCAATAATGTTTATTATTGGCGGGAGAGTACCAGTTATCCCCCCGGCCTCGCCATACCTGCGTTCGTAATGCTGCCGCACTTGGGCGCTGACGCTTGCGAGGTCTGGGAGATTGAATCCGTGTAGGCCGGCAATGCCATCAGTTCCTGACACTTGTTAGGCCAGCACTGTCCGCCCCCGCCAGGATGCCGCCGGCCTCCTGTATTTCCTTGGACAGTTTGGCCAAGACTCCAAGCATCACCGGACTGCTGCCAATCTCTTCCATCCTGCCGTGGTCGCGTGGATCCGCGAAGACCATGAATGCCCGATGGACGCCGGCAATTTCCGCTTTGTACTGGGCGACAACCCCGAACAAGGGCAAACTATCTAGTGGTCTGCCCGGAGGGGATCGAACCCCCGACCCTCAGCTTAGAAGGCTGATGCTCTATCCAACTGAGCTACGGGCAGAAAAGCGGATACGGCGAATGTAAACGCAGATGTGAAAAAAGCCCACGGAAGTGAGCTTTTTTGGATGAATTGATGGTCGGAGTACAAGGATTCGAACCTTGGACCCCCTGGTCCCAAACCAGGTGCGCTACCAGACTGCGCCACACTCCGACAAGTCCAAGATTATAGCCCGAAGCACGGCCGGCATGGCCTGGGGGCGGGATTTATTTGCGGGGCAGCGCTGGGCCGGCAGGCAAATTCCCGTCTGCGAAGGGCGCAGGGGCGTCGCCGACGACGCGCTGCTGCACTGTGCGCCAGCACACCCGGGGACTGTTTTTCGCCGAAAAGCCGCAGATGCGACTCTCTGGCTCGCCCCAGGGTCGCAGCTTGATCAGGCGTGAAAGTTTTCAACATATGATGGTCACTGGATTTCAACAAAGCCGCAACCATGTTTGATCGCCTGAAAAAGGTCTTCGCGCGGGGTGAACCTGAATCACGGGCCGCCCGGCCGTCCGAGAGCACCTCCGGCCTGTCGTCGGTTTCGGAGTGGGCCGGCACCCAGGGCTTCAGCTATTTTCACCAGGACAAGGGGCAGGGCTTCCTGCTGACCGGGCAGGTGCGCGGCAAACCCTGGAAACTCGAATGCGGGCCGTCCACGCGTGACTACATCCTCGGCGAGGAACTGCGGGCCCGGGCAGAACTGGGGGTCAATGGCGATGCCGCGGTGCTGATCATGAACCGGCCGCTCAAGGAGTCGCTTGAAAAACGCGCTTACGCGATGTACACCGACTCCCTGCAGACCACCGCCGACCCCAGCCTGCCCGAAGAAATGCGCTGGCTGGCGATGTACGAGGAGTTCGGCTGGAGCAGCCTGGTGCCGGAGTTCTGGGAGCGCTACACCGTGCTGGCCGACCAGCGTGAACATGCACTGGCCTGGATAGACAACAACCTGGCCGAACTGCTGCTGTCCTGGCCGGTGCCCGGCCCGGATGAACACAACCCCTTCATCCTGATGCTGCTGCGCGGCAAGGCCTACCTGCGCATGCAGTACGTCTCGGGCGACATCGCCACCCTGCAACATGCCGCGGTGGTCTATACCAGCGCCTGCGACGCGGCGCTGGCTGGTTTGAATACCGACATCCTTTTGTAGCTTTTTACAGCCAAAAAATGCCGCCAGCCCACGCCCGACAAGCGTGAGAAGCTCACATTTTGATAGCGTGTGAACGGCCGGCGGATCAGCTGCCGCGCGTGATCGGCATCTCCACCTCGCCGGGCAGGCTCAGGTGTTTGGCGAGTTCCAGCTTGGCCAGCGAGGCGCGGTGCACCTCGTCCGGGCCGTCGGCCAGGCGCAGCGTGCGCTGGTGCGCGTAGGCGTAAGCCAGCGGGAAGTCGTCGGAGACACCGCCGCCGCCGTGCGCCTGGATCGCCCAGTCGATGATCTGGCAGGCCATGTTGGGCGCCACCACCTTGATCATCGCGATCTCGGCCTTGGCGACCTTGTTGCCGACGGTGTCCATCATGTAGGCGGCTTTCAGCGTCAGCAGCCGGGCCTGGTCGATCATGCAGCGCGCGTCGGCGATGCGTTCGTGCCAGACCGACTGGCGCGCCACCGGCTTGCCGAAAGCGATGCGGGTGTTCAGGCGCTTGCACATCAGTTCGAGTGCGCGTTCGGCAATGCCGATGCTGCGCATGCAGTGGTGGATGCGTCCGGGGCCAAGGCGGCCTTGCGCGATCTCAAAACCGCGGCCTTCGCCGAGCAGCAGGTTGCCCACTGGCACGCGCACATTGGTCAGCCGCACTTCCATGTGGCCGTGCGGCGCATCGTCATAACCGAACACGCTGAGCGGGCGGATCACCTCGATGCCGGGCGCATCGGCCGGCACCAGGATCATGGACTGCTGCTCGTGGCGGCCGGCGTCGGGGTTGGTCTTGCCCATCACGATGTAGATGGCGCAGCGCGGATCACCGGCGCCCGACGACCACCATTTCAGGCCGTTGATCACATACTCATCGCCGTCGCGCACGATGCTGCACTGGATGTTGGTGGCGTCCGACGAGGCCACCTCGGGCTCGGTCATCAGGAAGGCCGAACGGATCTCGCCCTTGAGCAGGGGTTCGAGCCAGCGGTCCTTGTTGGCTTCCGAACCGTAACGCGCGATGGTTTCCATGTTGCCGGTGTCGGGCGCCGAGCAGTTGAAGATTTCCGGCGCAAACGGCACGCGGCCCATGATTTCGCACAGCGGCGCGTATTCGAGGTTGGACAGGCCTTCGGGTGCGCGCGGCGAATGCGGCAGGAACAAATTCCACAGGCCGGCGGCGCGGGCCTTGGGCTTGAGCTCCTCGATCAGGGTGGTCGGGATCCAGGCATTGCCTTTGGCGCGGTTCTCGGCGATTTCGCGGAAGAAACGCGCCTCGTTGGGGTAGACATGCTGGTCCATGAAGGCTAGCAGGCGGGCCTGCATGTCCTGGACCTTGGGGGTGAAGTTGAATTCCATCGTTATCTCCTGGAGTGATCGTTATGTTTGAGAAGTGAATAATTTTCCGCCGGGCCGCCCCAAGGAAAATGAGCCCCCTCGGGGGGGCAGCGCAGTACGCAAAGCGACAAGCGTGGGGGTCACGTCTCAGCCTGGCTTTTTTGAGCAAAGTCCCAGGCCATGCGCGCCAGCGCGGGTGCGCCCTTCGCCGAAGCGACGGCCTGCGCACTGGCGGCGGTGCCGGCTTCGACGCGTTTGGCGATGCCCTGCAAAATGGCGGCGAGGCGGAACAGGTTGTAGGCGAGGTAGAAATTCCAGTCGGCCTTGATCAGTTCCGGGCTGGCAAAACCGGTGCGTTCGCAGTACAGGCGGATGTATTCGGCCTCGCTCGGGATGCCGAGGCTGGCCACGTCCAGACCGCCGATGCCGCGAAAAGCACCCGGTGGAATGTGCCAGGCCATGCAGTGGTAGCTGAAGTCGGCCAGCGGATGGCCCAGCGTGGACAGCTCCCAGTCGAGCACCGCCAGCACCCGCGGCTCGGTCGGGTGGAACATCAGGTTGTCGAGCCGGAAATCACCGTGGACGATGGAGACCATGGCCTCGTCACGCGCGCTGGCCGGGATGTTGGCCGGCAGCCAGGCCATCAACTGGTCCATCTCGGGGATGGGCTGGGTGATGGAGGCGGTGTATTGCTTGCTCCAGCGGCCGATCTGGCGCTCGAAATAGTTGCCGGGCTTGCCGTAGTCGGCGAGCCCGCGTTCGGCAAACTTCACCTTGTGCAGGGCGGCGATCACGCGGTTCATCTCGGCGTAGATCTCGCCGCGCTGGGTGGTGCTCATGCCGGGCAGGGCCTGGTCCCAGAGCACCCGGCCCTCGACAAACTCCATCACGTAGAAGGCGCGGCCGATCACGGCTTCGTCTTCACACAGGCAGTACATCTTCGCCACCGGCACGTCGGTACCCTGCAGGCCGCTCATGACCTTGAACTCGCGCTCGACCGCATGGGCCGAGGGCAGCAGTTTGGCCACCGGGCCGGGTTTGGCACGCATCACATAGGCGCGTGCCGGCGTGATCAGTTTGTAGGTCGGGTTCGACTGGCCGCCCTTGAACATCTCGACGGTGAGCGGGCCCTGGAAACCGGGCAGGTGCTGGTCGAGGTAGCCGCTCAGCGCGGCGATGTCGAAGGCATGCTGGCCGGAAACCTCGCGGGTGCCCAGGAAGTGGTCAAAGTTGCTCATCGCCTATTTTTCCAGGTCGGATTCAGAGATGCGCAGCAGGGCTTCGCGGTTGCGCACCACCAGGCCGCCCGGCTCGATGCGGATCGCATCCTCGCGTTCCATGGCCTTGAGTTCCTGGTTCACGCGCTGGCGCGAGGCGCCCAGCAATTGCGCCAGTTCCTCCTGCGCAAGCTGCAAGCCGATGCGCACCTCGCGGCCGTCGCTGAGGCTGCTCACGCCGTAGCTGCGTACCAGGTGCAGCAGCTGCTTGGCCAGGCGCGCACGCAGCGGCAGGGTGTTGAGGTCTTCCACCAGGCCGTAGAGCTGGCGGATACGGCGCGCATGCAGGCGCAACATGGCTTCGTACAGCTCCACATGCGCGGCCAGGATCTTCTTGAAGTCGGCCTTGGCCACACACAGGATGGTGGTTTCGCCGTGTGCATAGGCATCGTGCGTGCGCCGGTCGCCGTCGAAAATCGCCACATCGCCGAACCAGATGCCGGGCTCCACATAGGTCAGGGTGATCTGCTTGCCCGAGATCGAGGTCGAGCTCACCCGCACCGCGCCTTTCGCGCACGCTATCCACTGTTCCGGCGGGTCGCCGCGGGCGGCGATCAGTTCGCCATCCTTGAAACGTTGGACGTATGCGCATCGGAGTATGTCGTGCCTGAGTGAGGGAGAGAGGGATGAAAACCAGCGGCCACCGTTGATGGCTTCTCGTTCATCTATCGTAAGAATGGGATCGTCCATGGCCTGTCTTTTGGGTGACTCACAAGCGTTCTATTGTCGCGCCAGAGACGGCGCTGCCGGCGCCCACCTGTCGCCTCGGTGTCCCTGCAGCCGGGAGCCGCTTGCCACTCAGTCGTAGCGGGGGGCGCGCTTTTCCAGGAAGGCCGAGATGCCTTCGCCGCCGTTGGGGTGATGCAGGTTGCGCACGAAGTGCGCGCGCTCGGCATCCATCTGCTGGCCCAGGGTGTTGCCCGCGGCCTCGTTGATCAGTTCCTTGATGCTGGCCAGCGCATTCGGCGCGCGGGTGTTGAGCGTGTCGGCCAGTTTCAGCGCTTCGCTCAGTGCATCGCCCGCGGTGACGCAGTGGTTGACCACGCCGAGTTGCTGCAGGCGCGCGGCGCCCATGCGCTCGCCGCACATCAGCAACTCGGTCACCAGCGCCCGCGGCAGGGCGCGGCTCAGCGTCCAGCTGCCGCCGCCGTCCGGCGACAGCGCCACGCTGCTGTAGGCCATCACAAACACCGCGTTGTCGGCCGCAACGACCAGGTCACAGGCCAGCGCCAGGGAAAACCCGGCGCCGGCCGCCGCGCCCTCGACCGCCGCGATAACCGGCTTGGGAAAGGTGCGTATCGAATCGATCCAGTTGTGCAGGCCGTTGATGCTTTGCGCCTGCACCTCCTGGGGCTGCGCGCGGTTGGCCAGCAGGCGCTGCAGGTTGCCGCCCGCGCAGAAGGTGCCGCCTTCACCGGTGATCACCACGCTGCGGATCTCCGGGTTGTTTTCGGCGGCATTGAGCGCCTCGACACCGGCCGCATAAATCTCCGGACTCAGGGCGTTGCGGAAATCGGGATTGCTCAGGGTCAGCACCAGGGTGGCGCCGTCGCTGGTGCTTTTCAGTGCGCCTGCCATGTCAGGACTCCTGGTGCGTGAGACTCAGGCCGATGGCGCCGCGGCGGCGCAGCCACGGGGAAGGGCGGTAACGCGGGTCGCCATACACCGTCTGCATGTTGAACAGGACTTCCAGGATGTTGGTCGGGCCGTAGCGGTCGCCCATGGCCAGCGGCCCCAGCGGGTAACCCAGCCCCAGCGTGACTGCAGTTTCCAGATCTCCGGGTGTGCAGATGCCCTGCTGGCAGATGTCGCTGGCAATGTTCACGATGGTGGCGACCACCCGCTGCGTCACGAAGCCGCCGCTGTCGCGAATCACGCTGACGGCCTTGCCGTCGCGCGCGAACAGGGCGTGCGCGGCATCGCGCATGTCGCTGCGGGTGGCGGGGTTGGTCGCCAACACGCGCCGCTTCGTCGCCGCGTCGTCGATCAGCATGTCGATGCCGATGGTGCGCGCCGGATCCAGCCGCTCGACCACCGCCACCGTGGTGATGTCAAAGCCCAGCGGCGCGACCAGCACCAGCGCGTTCATCGAGGGCGAGGCGCCGGTTTCGATGCTGGCGCCCAGATTCTTGAGGAGCTGCAACAACTCCGAGCGCCGTGCGGCGCGCGGCGACACCCAGACCGGCGGCATGTCGGCGACGGCGGGCACGGGGGGCTCGGGCGCAACTTGCGCAGCACCGTCCACATAGCGGTAAAAACCTTCGCCGGTCTTGCGGCCCAGCAAGCCCCCGGCCAGGCGCTGCGCGGTGATCACGCTGGGGCGGTAACGCGGCTCGTCGTAGTACTGCTGGTAGACGGACTCCATGACCGGGTGCGACACATCGAGCGCCGTCAGGTCCATCAGTTCGAAGGGGCCCAGTTTGAAGCCCACCTGGTCCCTGAGGATGCGGTCTATGGTGGCAAAGTCGGCGATGCCCTCGCCCACCACCCGCAGGGCCTCGGTGCCGTAACCGCGCCCGGCATGGTTGACGATGAAGCCGGGCGTGTCCTGGGCCTGCACCGGCGTATGGCCCATCTGGCGCGCGTAAGCGGCCAGCGCTGCGCAGGTGGCGGCGTCGGTCTTCAAGCCGGCAATCACCTCCACCACCTTCATCAGCGGAACCGGGTTGAAAAAATGGTAGCCGGCAAAACGTCCCGGGTATTTCAGGCCCGCAGCAATCGCCGTGACCGACAGGGAGGAGGTATTGGTCGCCAGCACGGCTTGCGGGGAAACCACATTTTCCAGCGACAGAAACAGTGATTTTTTGACATCCAGGCGTTCGACAACCGCCTCCACCACCAGGTCGCAGTCTTCCAGCGCCTGCAGGGTGTCGACCGGCAACAGGCGGGACTTGTAGTCCGCGGCAAGGGCGTCTTCCAGGCGTCCCTTGCCGACCAGCTTGTCCCACTGGACGGCCAGGGCCTCTTGCGCCCTGCTTGCGGCCTCGGGTTGCGTGTCAAAAAGCTTGACCCGGCTGCCAGCCTGGGCCGCGAGTTGGGCAATGCCCCGGCCCATGGCGCCCGTGCCCACGATGCCGACAGTTTTATAGAGTGCATTCATGGAAAAGTATTATCACGCAGCCCCAACAAGCCGGGCGCGGGGCGCCGACTGTGCATAGTGCCGCAGCGGACAGTGCATAGTGCCGCGCCCGGGAGGCTTGCTTGTCCCCCGGGCGGGGGTAAACTTGCCAGGCAGGCCCATGGTCTCCGGTGGGCGGTGCGCATTTGTTGTGTCCGGCTATGCCAGAATCAGCCCAGTGAAATTTTCTTTACATTTGCTCAACCCGCGCGGGCTTATTGCCGCTGGCTTGGGCCTGTGCGCGGCTGCGGGGGCGCTGGCCATCTCGCTGGGACCCAACACCCATTCAGCGGTGCTGGGGCAGCCCCTGAACCTTGCCGTGAAGGTGATGCTGGACAAGGGCGACGATCCCAATGCCCTGTGCCTGGACGCCAGTGTTTTTTATGTGGACCGGCAACTGGACAAATCACAAGTCCGGGTGACGGCTGAAAAGTCCGCCAACTCTCAGGAATCGGTGATCCGGATCCGGGCCGACGCTCCGGTGGAGGGGACGGTGGTCACGGTCCATCTGCGCGCCGGATGCGACCAGCAGACCATGCGCCGTTATGTGGTGCTGGCGGCGGCCCCGCGCCCTGCGGGTGGCGACGGTACGGCGGTCCAGCTCATGACGGCACCGCCGGCGCAGGACAATGCCTCGCGAAACCAGGAACAGGAGCGCGAGCTCCGGCAGTTGCGCGAAGAGCTGGCCAGGGTGCAGGCAGCGCTCGCCGAGAACAGGGAGCAGCTCCAGAGCGTGCAAAGCCAGGGTTTCCGCAAGGAACTGGTGTTTGGCGTGGTCGGGTTGCTGTGCCTCACGTTTGCCGGCCTGCTTTTCCTCATGCGCCAGCGTCCGGCCGAGCCGGCGCTGACCGGGTCCGGCCCGGGCCTGCTGCCCGAATCGACCATGGGCACCGGGCCGGGCTCCGAGCCCGGCATCAGGGAATCGCTGTTTGACGAACTCAAGCGCCGGCCCCCGCCCGCGAGCCGTCCCTTGCCGGATACGATTCCGCCGCTGGCCGCGCGGGACCGGGCCAAATTTTCGGTCAGCGTGCCTTTTGTTCCGCGCACTGTCCGGGTGCCGGAGATCTTCGACCTGCAGCAGCAGGTGGAATTTTTCAGCTCGCTGGGACAGCAGGATCGCGCCATTTCGCTGCTTCGCAAGCATCTGGTCGACAACGTGAAGACCAGTGCGCTGGTTTATCTGGACTTGCTTGACCTCTACCACCAGACCGGTGACCGGGAGGAGTACGAAGTCCTGCGGGCGGACTTCAACCGCGTGTTCAACACCCGGGTCGCGCCGTTTGATGCCTATACGGCGGTGGGCAGCAATGTGTCCGCCTACGAAGATGTGCTGGCACGGATTGAAGCGGTCTGGCCGAAGCGCCGGGTGTTCGACATCATCGACAACGCGCTGTTCCGTGAGCCGGGAAACCCCGCCGAAGTCCTGGACCTCGAGGCCTACCGGGAATTGCTGCTGCTGCACGCGGTGGCCAGGGAGATCATTGACCTGCAGGCCGATCCGGGCGACAGCGGAAACACGCAATGGCCTGACCTGGCCATGCAGCCGAGGTCCTCACCGCGCCTGGGCCTGGACATCGACCTGAGCGAGTTTGTGGCCAGCGACCGCCCTGTCAAAGCGCCCGGTGTACGTACCCGGGCGCCGGCTGCGCCGGCAAGCACACGCTCAGGCAAGGAACCCACCGTGTTCGATTCCCTCGTCGACTTTGACGACTACGACACCGGTTTCCGCCCGGACGCCCTGGGAAAATCATAGGCGGGCCAGCCACGGCAATCGCTTCCGGCGGCGCTCGCCAGAATCCTGCGCAGCGGCAGAAACGCCGGCCTTCTCACGGGCCGGTATCTAGCGCCTGACCTGCAAGGCGCCCGGATTGACGATATTGGTGGGCGTGCCCTTGATGAAGTTCACGACATTGTCAAACGCCGAGCTGAAATACATCTCGTAGCTTTCCTGCTCCACGTAGCCGATGTGCGGGGTGCAGATGCAGTTTTCCAGTCGCAGCAGTGCGTGCCCCTGCAGAATCGGCTCGGACTCGAACACGTCCACCGCCGCCAGCCCGGGCCGCCCGCGGTTCAGTCCCGCGATCAGCGCTTCCGGTTCGATCAGCTCGGCGCGCGAGGTGTTGACCAGCACGGACGAGGGCTTCATGCGGGCGAGGTCCTCGAGGGTGACCGCGCCGCGCGTGTCGTCCGCCAGCCGCAGATGCAGGGTCAGCACATCGCTCTCCTGGAAAAACTCGGCCTTGGACGAGGCCACTTCAAAGCCGTCAGCCTGGGCCCGTGCACGTGAAGCTTGGCTGCCCCAGACCAGCACACGCATGCCGAAGGCGCGGCCGTAGCCGGCAACGATCTGGCCGACCTTGCCGTAACTCCAGATGCCCAGCACTTTGCCCTTGAGCACCGAGCCGATGCCGAAGTTGGCCGGCATGGAGGCATTTTTCAGGCCGGCCTGCTGCCAGGCACCGTGTTTGAGGTGGGACACATAGTGGGGGATGCGCCGCATCGCCGCCATGATCAGGGCCCAGGTCAGTTCGGCCGGCGCCGTGGGCGAGCCCACGCCTTCGGCGACCACGATGCCGCGTTCGGTGCAGGCGCCGACGTCGACGTGGCTGCCGACACGGCCGGTCTGCGCAATCATCTTGAGTTTGGGGAGTTTTTCGATCAGCTGGCGCTGCAGATGCGTACGCTCACGGATCAGCACGACCACATCGGCGTCCTTGAGCCGGACCGAAAGCTGGCCAATCCCCTTGACGGTGTTGGTGTAGACCTTGGCCTGGTAGGCATCGAGTTTGGCTGCGCAGGCCAGTTTGCGCACCGCATCCTGGTAGTCGTCAAGGATCACAATATTCATGCCGATATTGTGCCTGCAAGTTCTGTCGCGACGAGGCGGTCGCCCTGCAAGATGTAGCAGAACGCAATCACGGCAGCAGGTGTGGTCGTGCCATGGCGCGCATGCCGCCCGCTGCCTGTCGCGGCGTTCGCCGTCGGGTCGAGTACGGGATATCGCGCCGCGTCCTTGTCACGGCCGCGGCGAGTGCAGGTCCGGGCTCAGGCGGCCTGCGCCAGTGCGGCCTCGCGCTGGGCCATGCGCTCCAGTTCGGCGCAGACATCGGCCATGCGGCCAGAAATCACCATGCGGCCGGCGCAGGACGGGCTGATGCCGGCCTCGAACTCGCGCACCACTTTCAGTCGGCGCGGCGCTCCGGTCCTGGTTACGTTCGGACAATGTTTGGGAGCTGCAGACCGCGCTGTTTGTGCGCTGCCAGCTACTATTTTTGCAGCGGACGAGTCATTGGCGGCAAGGCGCCGGAAGGCCGGCACCGGGCTGGACGGGGTGACGCTGACCGCGGGCTGGGCCGGCACCCACAAGGCGGCGAGGGCCTGCAGCGGCGCGAGCAGGACGGACAGCAGCGGTGAACGTGAAAAACTGGCGATTCCCATGAGAACTCCTGAGCTAGAGATAAACACAGGCAGGATTCAAAAACACAACCGCTGCACCAGGGTGTTGGCCAAGCACTGACCAAACGCCCGCCACCTGCTGCGCGGAAAAAACTGCGGACCGCCACCGGCAGTGCCCGTCCGCCTGCCGATGTCTTTACATCAGCATGGTGTTGCGGATCAGGCCGACGGCCAGGCCTTCCAGCTCGAAAGGCTCGCCGGGCTCGACCACGATGGTCTGGAAGTCGGGGTTTTCGGGCAGCAATTCGATCAGGTGCTTGTTGCGGCGGAAGCGTTTGACCGTGACTTCGTCGCCCAGCCGGGCTACGACGATCTGGCCGTTCTTGGCTTCCTTGGTTTGCTGAACTGCCAGCAGGTCGCCGTCCATGATGCCGGCATCCCGCATGCTCATGCCGCGCACCTTCAGCAGGTAATCGGGCTTGCGCTGGAACAGGCTGCTTTCGAAATAGTAGGTATGGTCCACATGCTCCTGCGCGAGAATGGGGCTGCCAGCAGCAACCCGCCCCACCAGAGGCAGGGCGAGTTGGGCCAGGCTTTGCAAGGGCAGGGAGAACTGTTTGATGCGGGATTCGTTGATGGAGCGCAGGGTATCGCTGCGCAGGCGGATGCCGCGCGAGGTGCCGCTGACCAGTTCGATCACGCCCTTGCGGGCCAGCGCCTGCAGGTGTTCCTCGGCCGCGTTGGCGGACTTGAAGCCGAGTTCGTTGGCGATCTCTGCACGGGTTGGCGGGGCGCCGGTGCGCGCAATGGCGCTCTGGATCAATTCCAGGATTTGCTGCTGGCGTGCAGTGAGTTTGGGCATTTCCGAAAAATCAGTGAGGCTCATGGGGTAGGCTCCTTGGTAAACAGCGACCGCAGCGACCGGCTTGGGCGTCGATGAAGGCTGTTTTAATATCCAGTAGCTGTATTTTCATCCAGTTTTTTAAGGAATGCAAGTGTCTGGCGAAATGAAGCGCAAAAAAATCGTGGTTCTGGGCACCGGCGGCACCATCGCCGGCACCGCGGCCCAGGCCGGCGACAACCTCGGCTATACCGCCGCGCAGGTCGGGATTGAGCAACTTGTCGCTGAGCTGCCCGCGCTGGCCGACGGCGGCTGTGAACTGTTCAGCGAGCAGGTGGCGCAGGTCGACAGCAAGGACATGGACTTCGGCATCTGGCGCGCGCTGGCGCAGCGGGTGGCGCACTGGCTGGCGCAGGAGGAGGTTCAGGGTATCGTCATCACGCACGGCACCGACACGCTGGAGGAAACCGCGTTTTTCCTGCAGGCGCTGCTGGACCCGGCCAAACCGGTGGTGTTGACCTGCGCGATGCGGCCGGCGACAGCGCTGGCGCCTGACGGGCCGCAGAACATGCTGGATGCGGTGGCGGTTGCGTCACACGCCGGGGCGCGCGGCGTGGTCGCCGTCTGCGCTGGTGTCGTTCACAGCGCTTTCGATGTGCAAAAAGTCCATACCTACCGCCTCGATGCCTTCAGTTCCGGCGACGCCGGCCCACTCGGCTACGTCGAGGAGGGCGGTTTACGTTTGTTGCGAAACTGGCCCTCAGGCCAAGAGGGACAAGCGCAAGCAGCTATAAAAATAGTAGCATCCGGCGCAGGTGATCGCTCCTGGCCGCGCGTTGAAATTGTCATGAATTACGCCGGCGCCGACGGCCGCGCCGTGCGCGCGCTGGTGGCCGACGGGGTGCAGGGCTTGGTGGTGGCGGGCACCGGCAACGGTACCCTGCACCAGGCGCTGGAAGCCGCCTTGCTGGCGGCGCAGGCCGGCGGTGTGCGGGTGGTCCGGGCCACGCGTTGCCTCGACGGCCGGGTCTTGCCCAAGGCCGGCGATGTACTGGCCGACTCGCAGGGCCTGAGCCCGGTCAAGGCGCGGGTGGCGCTGCTGCTGGCGCTGCTCGCTTCCGCTCACTGAGGACGCGGGATGTTCGAGTCGCTGCGTTCCCACGTCTGGGCCTATCCGGCGCTGGAGGTGGTGCACATCATCGGCATCGGGCTGCTGCTGGGCAACCTGGTGTTGCTGGAACTGCGCGTGTTCGGCCTGGGCGCCGCGCTGCCGGTGAAGGCCTTGTCGCGGCTGAGCTTGGGCATCGCGCTGGCCGGCTTCTCGGTCGTAGCCGCCTCCGGCTTGCTGATGTTCGCTTCCCAGCCGGCCGAACTGCTGGCGAACCGGGCTTTCACCCTGAAGATGCTGCTGTTATTGACGGCAGGTTGTAATGCAGCCTGGTTTCATGGGCGCGGCTCGCTGGACAAACTCGACGGCCTGGCCAAGGCGCAGATGGCAGTGTCCACGCTGATCTGGCTGGCCGTGATTGCCTGTGGCCGCTGGATTGCCTATGTGTAAACAAGCTCAATCAACCAGGAGATTGGAATGAAGCGACGTGACCTGCTGAAAGTTTCCCTGGCCCTGCCTGCAGCAGGTGCTGCCCCCTGGGCCCTGGCCCACCACGGCTGGAGCAGTTTTGACCAGGACCGGCCGATTTATCTGGAAGGCAGGGTGACCAGGTCCATGTGGCGCAACCCGCATGCCGAACTCGAACTCGAGGTCTCGCCCAATCTCAAACTGCCGGCCGACTTGGCGCAGCGGACCCTGCCCGCACAGAGCGCGCCGGTCGATGGCAAGGCGCTGCTGGCCAAAGCCGTGGTGCCCACGCGCAAGGACAAACGCTGGGAGATCGAACTGGCGCCGCTGACACGCATGCAGGCCTGGAAGGTGGCCGAGATCAAGCCGGGCGCGCAGGTCGAGCTGCTGGGCTTTACTTTTACCGGCGAGAAGGGTGAGGCCATCCTGCGCGTCGAGTACCTGTTTGCCGACGGCAAGGTCTACGGACTGCGCTCCGGTCCGGCCTGAAGGCGGGACACACGCATGAAAAAGGCCGTCGATCGACGGCCTTTTTTGTGGGGCACTCGCGAGGTTTCAGCCGGCCAGCGCCGTGAAGGCACGCGCCGTTATTTCATCGACGCCGCCCATGCCGCTGATGGCGCGGTACTTAGGCGCCGCGGCGGGCTCGGCTTTGGCCCAGTTCGAGTAGTAGTCGACCAGCGGCCGCGTCTGCGCGCTGTAGACCTCGAGCCGCTTGCGCACGGTGTCCTCCTTGTCGTCCTCGCGCTGGATCAGGGGCTCGCCGGTCACATCGTCCTTGCCTTCGACCTTGGGTGGATTGAACTTGACATGGTAAGTGCGGCCCGAGGCCGGGTGCGAGCGGCGACCGCTCATGCGTTCGATGATGGCCTCGAAAGGCACATCGATCTCGAGCACGTAGTCGAGCTTGACGCCGGCGGCCTTCATCGCGTCGGCCTGGGGCAGGGTGCGCGGAAAGCCGTCGAACAGGAAGCCCTTGGCGCAATCGGGCTGGGCGATCCGGTCCTTGACGAGGTTGATGATCAGGTCGTCACTGACCAGACCGCCCGAGTCCATCACTTTTTTGGCTTCGATGCCCAGCGGGGTGCCGGCCTTGACGGCGGCACGCAACATGTCGCCGGTCGAAATCTGGGGGATGCCGTACTTCTGGCAGATGAAGGTCGCTTGCGTCCCCTTGCCCGCGCCGGGCGCGCCCAACAAAATCAGTCTCATGGATGTCCTCGGATTTTTATGAATCTGCGGGTGAGCGCATGCCCATTGCAGGGCGCCGGCGTCACGTTTTTCTTGTTCTCAAGGATAGCATGCGTGCCCTGCGGCAGGCTTACACGAACAGCCGGCGCACACGCTCCAGATCTTCGGGCGTGTCCACGCCCGGTCCGGGCGCATCTGCGCTGATGTGCACGGCAATGCGGTGGCCGTGCCAGAGCGCGCGCAACTGCTCCAGTGCCTCGAGTTGCTCCAGCGGCGCCTGCGGCAGTTTGGGGAACTGGCGCAAAAAGCCGGTGCGGTAGGCGTAGATGCCGACATGACGCAGCGGCGGCGGCAGCGTGCCGCCGCCTTCCCACCAGGCCTGGCCGCCGGCATCACGCGCGGCCGGGATGGGGGCACGGCTGAAGTACAGCGCGGTGTTGCGCGCGTCGAGCACCACCTTGACCACGTTCGGGTTGTGCAGGTCGGCGAGCGAGGCGATGGCATGTGCGGCCGTGCCCATGGCGCAGTCGGTGCGGTCGGCCAGCAGGCCGGCCACCGCGTCGATCAGGGCGGGAGCTATCAGCGGCTCGTCGCCCTGCACATTGACCACCACCTCGTCGTCGCCGAGCTGCAGCAGATGGCAGGCTTCGGCCAGCCGGTCGCTGCCGCTGGGGTGATCGGCGTGGGTCATCACGGCCGTGACCTGGAAAGCGGCGCAGGCTTGGGCGATGCGCGGGCTGTCGGTGGCCACCACGACGCGCGAGGCGCCGCTGAGCATTGCGCGTTGCGCCACCCGCACGATCATCGGGATGCCGGCAATGTCGGCCAGCGGTTTGTCGGGGAGCCGGGTGGAGGCGAGGCGGGCGGGGATGAGGACGGTGAAACTCATGCCGGAACGCTCAGAGCCCGAGTTCCTCGTCGGTGAGCACGCGGGCTTCCTCTTCCAGCATCACCGGCAGGCCGTCGCGTATCGGGTAGGCCAGGCGGGCGCTGCGCGAGACCAGTTCCTGTTTTTCACGGTCGTAGTCGAGCGGGCCCTTGGTCACAGGGCAGACCAGCAGTTCAAGCAGTTTGGTGTCCATGGGGCGATGGTAATGGAGAAAGCCGGCTCGCCAGCAAGGCGTCGAAGGCCGCAAAAAACGCCGGCTCCGGTTCGAACACCAGCGGCACCGCCAGTGCGTCGGTCTGCCGGGAAAACAGCTTGATCGCGTCTTTCTCGGTACAAATCAAGGTGTAGCCCTCGTCCGCCGGGCGTGGGTAGCTATCAAAATCATAGTGATCCGGGAGCGCACGGGTTTGCGCCAGGCTGAGGCCACGGGCTGTGAGCATGTCGAAAAAGGCCTGCGGCCTGGCGATGCCGGCCAGCGCAATCAGCGGCGTGCCGGCCAGGCTGCCCAGCGCCACGCGGCTGCCGTCGGCGCGCAGGGCATGGTCGGCGAGCCGCCGCGTGGAGCGGAACCCCCCGAAGGCCGGCAGCGCGCCGGTGTGCAGCACCAGGTCGATGCCGCGGCCCTGCGGGCCGGCTCCGCGTTGCAGGCGTGCCGGCCAGGGCTCGCGCAGCGGACCGGCCGGCAGCAGCCAGCCGTTGCCGGCGCCGCGGTCGTCGAACACCGCGATCTCGAGGTCGTGCTGCAGCGCGTAGTGCTGCAGGCCGTCGTCGCAGACGATGAGCTGCGTGGCCGGATGGGCGGCCAGCAGGGCGTACGCCGCATCGGCACGCCGCGCCGCCACAAACACCGGGGCCTGGGTGGCGCGCCGGATCAGCGCGGGTTCATCACCGGACAGCTCGGGCGGGGTTTCAGGCAAGACTTCGAGGCAGCCCTCGCCGCTGCGCCCGTAACCGCGCGAGACCACACCGGCCCGGATGCCGGCCGCCTGCAGATGCTGCACCAGCGCGATCACGGTGGGCGTCTTGCCCGCGCCGCCTGCCACCACATTGCCGACCACCACCACCGGCACCGGCATTTTTTCGGAGGGCAGAAGATTCGCGCGGTACAGGCTGCGGCGCAAGCGCCCGATCACGCCGAACAGCAGCGCCAGCGGCAGCAGCAGGCAGGCCAGCGGGCCGCGCCGCAGCCAGGCCTGCTGCAGGCCCGCCTTCACGCTTATTTCGCGCCGGCCTGCGCCGCGCTCTGGGTGGCAAAGGTGATCTGGGTCAGGCCGCTGCGCCGCGCCGCCTCCATCACCGTGATCACCGACTGGTGGCTGGCGCTGGCGTCGGCGCTGATGATGACGACGCTGTCCTTGCCGGCCTTGGCCGCCGCCGTCAGGGCGGCGCTCAGCGCCTCGATGCTGCGACCGTCCACCGGCGTCTTGCTGACCATGTAGCGGCCGTCGCTGGAGACCGCAACGATGACTTCCTTGGGGTAGTCGCGCTGCTGGTCGGCGTCGGCCACGGGGAGCTTGATCTGCAACTCGGTGAACTTGCTGTAGGTGGTCGACAGCATCAGGAAGATCAGCACCACCAGCAGCACGTCGATGAAGGGGATCAGGTTGATCTCCGGTTCATCGCGGGAGCTTGTGCGGAAGTTCATGAGGGCCTCCGCGTGGGGGCCAGGGTTTTTTCGCCGGGCCGCCCCAAGAAAAAATGCGCCCCCCCGGGGGGCAGCGACGTACGCGAAGCGACGAGCGTGGGGGCCATGGTCATTTGCGGAGTGTGTTGAGGTGCCGCACAAACCGCTCGGAGGCAATTTCCATCGTGAGCAGGTAACCGTCGACCCGCGCCCGGAAATAGCGCCAGAAGATCAGCGACGGAATCGCCACGATCAGGCCGAAAGCGGTGTTGTACAGCGCAATCGAGATGCCTTGCGCAAGTTGCGCCGGGTTGCCGCCGGCGGCGCTGGCCACGCCACCACTGCCGGCCTGGGAGCCGAAAATCTCTATCATGCCGATCACCGTGCCCAGCAGGCCCAGCAGCGGCGCTGCCGAGGCAATGGTGGCGAGCGCCGCCAGGTAACGTTCCAGCGTATGGGCGGCGCGCCGGCCGGCGCCTTCCAGGGTGGAGCGCAAGTCGTCTTCGCTGATGCGGGGATTGGTGTTGAGCGCGCGGAAACCGCTGGCCAGCACCGAACCGAGCAGGGAGTTGTGCTCCAGATGCGACACCACGTCGGTGCCGGGCACGCCGCCGCGCGACACCGTGATGGCCTCGTCCAGCAGCTTGGGCGGGGCGATCCTGGCGGTTTTCAGGCTGGCAAAACGCTCGACGATGAGCGCGAGCGCCAGAATCGAACAGGCGATAAGGGGCCAGATCGGCCAGCCTGCGGCTTGTATGATCGAAAACAAGGGCAAATCTCCAAGCTGATAATTGCTGTGGATTATGGCCCAGCCCGGTTGGCGTTCCGCCGTTTCGCCTGTCTTGCTGCCCCGGTCATGGCTGCGGCACACCTGTAGGACATAACCCACAGAACATGTGCATAACTTTGTGAGTAAGTGGCAGGCGATGCGTCGCCAAGCCGCGCCAAATGGCGAATGTGACAAAACGATGAAAATTTGAGCAGAATAAAGTTATTAAAAATCAATGACTTGCACGAGTATTTGCGAATCTCCCCGGCAAACCTCGGGTTTTGCCCCGGATTCATCGGTGTCTGTGGAGTATTACCCGCATGAAATCAGGGGGTTTGGCCGTGTCTGAGCCTTTTATTCCGCTGGACGCCGCGGTCAGCCCGCGGCCCGGTGTGCGTATCTGGCCCGTCGGTTCGCTGCTGCGCGCGATCGCCGACAGCCTGGAGGCGCGCTTCAACCCGGTGGCGGTGCAGGGCGAAGTCATCGGCTTCTCGCGGGCTGCCAGTGGTCACTGCTATTTTTCACTGAAGGACGAGCAGGGCCAGATCCGTTGCGCCATGTTTCGCCGGGCCGCCGGCTTGCTTGATTTTGTGCCGCGCGACGGGCAAAGGGTCGAAGTGCGTGGCCGGCTCGGTGTGTACGAGCCGCGCGGCGAACTGCAACTGATCGTCGAGGCCATGCAGCAGGCCGGCCAGGGCAATCTGTTCGAGCGTTTTGTCCAGCTCAAGAACAAGCTGGAGGCCGAAGGGCTGTTTGATGCCGGCCGCAAGCGTGCGCTGCCCCTGCTGCCCCGGGCCGTGGGGGTGGTGACCTCGCTGGGGGCGGCGGCACTGCATGACGTGGTCACTGCCCTGCAGCGTCGCGCGCCGCACGTCCCGGTGGTGATCTACCCGGCCAGCGTGCAGGGCGCGCAGGCACCCGGGGAGTTGCGCCAGGCGCTCAGGCTGGCGTATGAGCGTGCCGAGGTCGATGTGCTGCTGCTGGTGCGCGGCGGCGGCGCCATGGAAGACCTCTGGGCCTTCAATGACGAGGAACTGGCACGCCTCATCGTGGCTTCACCGGTGCCTGTGGTCTGCGGTGTCGGCCACGAAACCGATTTCACGATTGCCGAGTTCTGCGCCGACCTGCGTGCGCCCACCCCGACCGCGGCGGCCGAGTTGTGTGCCCAGCCGCAAAAGGTCTGGCTGGGCGAGCTCGATGACCTGCAGGATCGATTGCATTACGGCGTGGAGCGGCAACTGCAGGCCAGCAACCAGCGGCTGGACTGGGCGGCGGCGCGCGTCAGCCGCCCCTCGCACCTGGTGACGCGCCAGCACGCGCGGCTGGCAGCTCATGCGCAGGGCCTGCGCCATGCGCTGCAGACCGGCATGCAGCGCGAAAAAAACACCTTGCAGGCGCTGAGTCTGGCTTTCCCGCAGGCGCTGCACCAGGCGCTTGCGCAGCAGCAGCGCCGACTGGAGCGCGCGCAGCTGCGGCTCGCGCCGCTGGACCCGAAGCTGGTGCTGCAGCGCGGTTATGCCTGGCTGGCCGACATGCAGGGGCAGGCGGTCACGCATGCGGCCGACACCGCGCCCGGCCAGGCGCTGCGCGCTACCCTTGCCGACGGCGAGGTCGATTTGACCGTTTCAGCGCCGCGGCTGATTTAGTTTTTTACAATGGCCGTCACAAGCCGCCCTTATCATCGCAACATCACCACACCACCCCACAAGGAAAAAACAATGGAACACAAACTGCCCCCGCTGCCTTACGCGATCGATGCCCTGGCGCCTGCCTACAGCCAGGAAGCCTTCGAGTACCACCACGGCAAGCACCACAACGCTTATGTGGTGAACCTGAACAACCTGCAAAAGGGCACCGAGTTCGAGTCCATGACCCTCGAGGAAATCGTCAAGAAATCCAGCGGCGGCGTGTACAACAATGCCGCCCAGATCTGGAACCACACTTTCTTCTGGAACTGCATGAAGCCCGCCGGCGGCGGCGAGCCCTCCGGCGCCCTGGCTGACGCGATCAATGCCAAGTTTGGCTCCTACGCAGCGTTCAAGGAAGCCTTCGTCAAGTCGGCCGTTGGCAACTTCGGTTCGGGCTGGACCTGGCTGGTGAAAAAAGCCGACGGCAGCGTCGACATCGTCAACACCGGTCCGGCCGGCACCCCGCTGACCACTGCCGACAAGGCCTTGCTGACGGTGGATGTGTGGGAGCACGCCTATTACATCGACTACCGCAACATGCGTCCGAAATTTGTCGAGACCTTCCTCGACAAGCTGGTGAACTGGGACTTTGCGGCCGCCAATTTCGCCTGATCCGTCTGGCGCTTCCCGATGCGCCGTGAACTCTCAAAAGGCTCGAAGCTTTCTTCGGGCCTTTTTTTCGCCCGAAAATAAAGTTTGTTTCATGCAGGGGTGATTTCGTATCGTGGCATTGCGTTGCATAAAATGCAGGGCAGGGCAGGTGCCATTCCCTCAAGGAATCAGGCACCATCCGATCATGTCAGCGGTCTGTGACCCAGCCGCCGACGTTCCCATAACAGTTCTGGAGATAAGCGATGAGCACCGAGCAACCCACCATCATCTACACGCTGACCGACGAGGCCCCGTTGCTCGCGACCGCCTCCTTCCTGCCCATCGTCCGAACGTTTACGGCGCCCGCAGGCGTCAAGGTCGAAACCGCCGATATTTCGGTGGCTGGCCGCATCCTGGCCCAGTTCCCGGAATGCCTGACCGAGCAACAGCGGGTGCCGGATACCCTGGCAGAGCTGGGCAAGCTGACGCTCAAGCCGCAGGCCAACATCATCAAGCTGCCCAACATCAGCGCGTCGGTGTCCCAGCTCAAGGATGCGATCAGGGAACTGCAGGGCAAGGGTTACAAGATTCCTGACTATCCGGAAGCCCCCAAGACCGACGAGGACAAGGACATCCGTGCGCGCTACAACAAGTGCACCGGCAGCGCCGTGAACCCGGTGCTGCGTGAAGGCAATTCGGACCGCCGCGCCCCCAGGGCCGTGAAGGAGTACGCGCGCAGGAACCCGCACAGCATGGCCGACTGGAGCCAGGCATCGCGCTCGCACGTCTCGCACATGCACGCCGGCGACTTCTACCATGGTGAAAAGTCCATCACGCTGGACCGCCCGCGCGAAGTCAGGATGGAGCTGATCACCAAAAGCGGCAAGACCATTGTGCTCAAGCCCAAGGTCTCGTTGCTGGACCGCGAGATCATCGACTCGATGTTCATGAGCAAGAAGGCGCTGGTGGCGTTTTACGAGAAGGAGATCGAGGACGCGCACAACACCGGCGTGATGTTCTCGCTGCACGTGAAGGCGACCATGATGAAGGTGTCGCACCCCATCGTGTTCGGCCACTGCGTGAAGATTTTCTACAAGGAAGCCTTCGAAAAACACGCCAAGCTGTTCGAGGAACTGGGCGTCAACGTCAACAACGGCATGGTCGATCTGTACAACAAGATAGCCACGCTGCCGCAGAGCAAGCAGGACGAGATCAAGGCCGACCTGCATGCCTGCCACGAAGGCCGGCCCGAACTGGCCATGGTCGATTCGGCCAAGGGCATCACCAACTTCCATTCGCCCAATGACATCATCGTGGACGCCTCCATGCCCGCGATGATCCGCAACGGCGGCAAGATGTGGGGCGCCGATGGCCGCCTGAAGGACGTCAAGGCCGTGATGCCCGAATCGACCTTCGCCCGCATCTACCAGGAGATCATCAACTTCTGCAAGTGGCACGGCGCGTTCGATCCCAAGACCATGGGTACCGTGCCCAACGTGGGCCTGATGGCCCAGCAGGCCGAGGAATACGGTTCGCACGACAAGACCTTCGAGGTCCCCGAGGACGGCGTGGCCAACATCACCGACCTGGCAAGCGGCGAAGTGCTGCTCAGCCACAACGTGGAAGCTGGCGACATCTGGCGCATGTGCCAGGTCAAGGATGCGGCCATCCGCGACTGGGACAAGCTGGCCGTCACCCGCGCGCGCAACTCCGGCATGCCGGTGGTGTTCTGGCTCGATGCCTACCGCCCGCACGAAGCGCAGATGATCACCAAGGTCAAGATGTATCTGCACGAACACGACACGGCGGGCCTGGACATCCAGATCATGAGCCAGGTGCGGGCCATGCGTTACACGCTGGAGCGCGTGGTACGCGGCCTGGACACCATCAGCGCCACCGGCAACATCCTGCGCGACTACCTGACCGACCTGTTCCCCATCATGGAGCTGGGCACCAGCGCCAAGATGTTGTCCGTCGTTCCGCTGATGGCCGGCGGCGGCATGTACGAAACCGGTGCCGGTGGCTCCGCGCCCAAGCACGTCCAGCAACTGGTCGAGGAAAACCACCTGCGCTGGGACTCGCTGGGCGAATTCCTGGCGCTGGCGGTGTCACTGGAAGACCTCGGCATCAAGACCGGCAATGCCCAGGCCAAGATCCTGGCCAAAACGCTGGATGCCGCCACTGGCAAGCTTCTTGACAACAACAAGAATCCGTCGCCGAAGACCGGTCAACTCGACAATCGCGGCAGCCAGTTTTACCTCGCCATGTACTGGGCCCAGGAACTGGCTGCACAGACCGAAGACGCGGCGCTGGCCGGGAAGTTCGCTCCCTTGGCCAAGGCACTGACGGGCAACGAGCAGGCCATCGTTGCCGAACTGCAGGCCGTGCAGGGCAAGGCCGTGGATATTGGCGGTTACTACCAGCCCGACCTGGCCAAGCTGGACATCGTGATGCGTCCGAGCAAGACCCTGAACACGGCGCTGGCGGGTTTTACCGCCTAGAACAGCGCAACAGCTGGAGGCGACCTGCAGGCAGGTCCCTGGAAGGCGGTCCGCAGCAGTGCGGATCGCCTTTGCTGCTTCTGGCCGCTGCCCGAGCCCGGGCGCAGCCTACTTTGTCGCCTGGAAGACCGGTCCGCGCAGACGGCTCCCGGCCTTGATGCCTTTCCTGGCGAACCAGCCGACGTTCATCTCCAGCACATAACGCACCGGCTTTTCCGAGCAGTGCGAGTCCGTTGTCTGCGGCTTCATGTCGGCCAGGTTCACGATGGTCCCGTCGTCTGCAACAAACGCAGCGGTCAGGGGCAGCAGCGTGTTTTTCATCCAGAAGCACTGTTGCGCGGCCTCCTCGAAGATGAACAACATGCCTTCGCCTTGCGGCATCTCCTTGCGGAACATCAGGCCGGTCTGCCGCTGGGCCGGCGTTGTCGCCAGTTGCACCTCGATCTGGTGCATGCCGGCCGACAGCGTGCTGCGTTGCAGGTTCATCTGTGGCGCGTCCTGGGCGGTGGCGGCAAACGCGCACGCCGCCAGCAACGCTGCGCAGGCCAGCCCGCGAAAGTGTCCTGCAGTGGAAGAGGTGTGAAGAGGCATGAAATCACCAGGGGTTGGTCAGAGGGCCAGCATAAACGAGCGCCATGAAAAATGCCCGCAATGCGGGCATTCCGGATAGCGGCGACAAATTACTTCTTGGCTTTGACTTCTGCCTTGGCGGCGGCTTTGGCTTCCTTGGCGGCCTTGGCTTTGGCAGCTTTGGCTTCCTTGGCAGCTTTGGCTTTGGCGGCCTTTTCTTCTTTCAGAGCCTTGGCTTTCGCAGCTTTTTCTTCCTTGGCGGCCTTGGCTTTGGCAGCTTTCTCTTCCTTGGCGGCTTTTGCGGCAGCGGCTTTTTCAGCCTTCGCGGCCTTGGCTGCAGCGGCTTTGTCGGCCTTGGCATCGACCTTGACTTCAGCCTTGGCAGCCGGGGCCGCCGTCACGGCAGGCGCTGCGGGGACGGCAGGGGTGGCAGGCGTCGCAGGCGCGGTGGCTTGTGCAAAAGCACCGGCGGCGAAAAGACCGGCGATCAGGGCAGCGATAACTTTGTTCATGGGAGTTCCTCTTGATATGGTTTGTAATGGTCCCCGGAAATGACAGGGGCCTCACCGTAACGGCAGCCCTTGGCAAACGGTTGACACGCCCCTCCCAAACCCGTTCCCGCCATTTTTTTGCGGCTAGAATTTGTGTGTACCTACAAGCTGCGCCAGGCGGCTTTTTACTGCTGATCCAGCACCTACCGGAGACTGTCCTACATGTACGAGCACATCAAAGTGCCTGCCCAAGGGCAAAAAATCACCGTCAACGCCGACAATTCACTGAATGTTCCGGACCAGCCGGTCATTCCCTTCATCGAAGGCGATGGCACGGGCGCCGACATCACGCCGGTCATGCTCAAGGTGGTGGATGCGGCTGTGGCCAAGGCTTATGGCGGCAAGAGGAAGATCCACTGGATGGAGGTGTACGCCGGTGAAAAGTCCACCCGCATTTACGGTCCGGATGTCTGGTTGCCCGAAGAGACGCTGGCTGCGGTCAGGGACTATGTGGTGTCCATCAAGGGCCCGCTGACCACTCCTGTCGGCGGCGGCATCCGTTCGCTCAATGTTGCACTGCGCCAGGAGCTGGACCTCTACGTCTGCCTGCGTCCCATCCAGTATTTTGCCGGTGTGCCATCACCCGTGAAAGAGCCGCACAAGACCAATATGGTGATCTTCCGGGAGAACTCCGAAGACATCTATGCCGGCATCGAGTTCGAAGCCGAATCCGAGAAGGCCAAAAAGCTCATCAAGTTCCTGCAGGACGAGATGGGCGTCAAGAAGATCCGCTTCCCCAACACCTCGGGCATCGGCATCAAGCCGGTATCCAGCGAAGGCACGGAGCGCCTGGTGCGCAAGGCCATCCAGTACGCCATCGACAATGACAAGCCCAGCGTGACCATCGTGCACAAGGGCAACATCATGAAGTTCACCGAAGGCGGGTTCCGCGACTGGTCCTACGCCCTGGCGAAAAAGGAGTTCGGCGCGGTGGAAATCGACGGCGGCCCCTGGATGAAGTTCAAGAGCCCCAAGACCGGCAAGGACATCATCATCAAGGACAGCATTGCCGACGCTTTCCTGCAGCAGATCCTGCTGCGACCGGCCGAATACAGCGTGATCGCCACGCTGAACCTCAATGGCGACTACGTCTCTGACGCGCTCGCAGCGCAGGTCGGCGGCATCGGCATCGCCCCGGGTGCCAACCTGAGCGACACCGTCGCCATGTTCGAAGCCACCCACGGCACGGCGCCGAAATACGCCGGCAAGGACTATGTGAACCCCGGCTCCGAAATCCTGTCGGCCGAAATGATGTTGCGCCACATGGGCTGGACCGAGGCGGCCGACCTGATCATCAGCGCCATGGAGAAATCCATTGAATCGAAGAAGGTCACCTATGACTTCGCCCGCCTGATGGATGGTGCAACCCAGGTCAGTTGTTCCGGCTTTGGCCAGGTGATGATCGACCATATGTAAAGATGCCCGCTGGCCGGGTTGGGGAAAAACCGGGCAGGGCCACCGCAAAACCGCTCCAGGCGCAGGTCGGGGCGGTTTTTTCATGGACCGGGCAAAAGTCACGGCGTCGCTTGGAATGTCGCGTTCCCGCCACCAATTTCCCCGTGCACCGCAATGGGCAATTTCGCTCGCTAGAATGATTTCATGGCAACCCAACCCCCCAAGCCCCCCGCACCGCCCAAGGCCCCGGTCATCAAGCCGGACGGCGCCAATGGTGGGGACTCCGTCGTGCTGGAGCGGCGCCCGCAGAAGACCAAGCCGCCGCAGATGTTCCAGGTGGTTCTGCTCAATGACGACTACACGCCGATGGAGTTTGTCGTCGAGGTGATCCAGGAGTTTTTCAACAAGGACCGGGAAACCGCCACGCAGATCATGCTGAAGATCCATCTGGACGGCAAGGGTGTGTGCGGCGTATTTTCCAAGGATGTGGCCTCCACCAAGGTGGATCAGGTCACGGAAGCCGCCCGGAAAAATGGCCATCCGCTGCAGTGTGTCTGCGAGCCCATTGAATAATGGCAAAAACGGCCCATATCGACATCAAGAGATACAGAGTCACCACCGCAGCAAGCCGAAAGGAAACGCAATGATTGCCCAGGAACTAGAAGTCAGCTTGCACATGGCCTTTGTCGAAGCCCGGCAGCAGCGCCACGAATTCATCACCGTGGAACACCTGCTGCTGGCGTTGCTCGACAACCCCAGCGCCGCCGAGGTGCTGCGCGCATGCTCCGCGAACATCGATGACCTGCGCAAGTCGCTGGCCAACTTCATCAAAGACAACACGCCGCAGGTCGCCGGCAGCGACGACGTGGATACGCAGCCCACGCTGGGTTTCCAGCGGGTGATCCAGCGCGCCATCATGCATGTGCAGTCCACCGGCAACGGCAAGAAGGAAGTCACCGGCGCCAACGTGCTGGTCGCGATCTTCGGCGAGAAGGATTCCCATGCCGTGTATTACCTGCACCAGCAGGGCGTGACGCGCCTGGACGTGGTCAACTTCATCGCGCACGGCATCAAGAAAAGCGATCCGCCCGAGCCGACCAAAACCGGCGAGAGCGCCGCCGAGAACGAAGAGGGCGGCGAGAAGAACGAAAAGGCCTCGCCTCTCGAGCAATACACGCAAAACCTCAACCAGATGGCGAAAGACGGCAAGATCGATCCGCTGATCGGCCGCCACTACGAGGTCGAGCGCGTGATCCAGATCCTGTGCCGCCGCCGCAAGAACAATCCGCTGCTGGTCGGCGAAGCCGGCGTGGGCAAGACGGCCATCGCCGAGGGCCTGGCCTGGCGCATCACGCAGAAAGACGTGCCCGAGATCCTGGCTGAAGCGCAGGTCTACTCACTCGACATGGGCGCCTTGCTGGCCGGCACCAAGTACCGCGGCGATTTCGAGCAGCGCCTCAAGGGCGTGCTGAAAGCGCTGAAGGACAAGCCCAACGGCATCCTGTTCATCGACGAGATCCACACCCTGATCGGGGCCGGCGCGGCCTCGGGCGGCACGCTGGACGCCTCCAACCTGCTCAAGCCCGCGCTCAGTTCGGGCCAGCTCAAGTGCATTGGCGCCACCACCTTCACCGAGTACCGCGGCATCTTCGAAAAAGACGCCGCCCTGTCGCGCCGCTTCCAGAAGGTCGATGTGGTCGAGCCGACCGTGCAGGAAACCGTCGAGATCCTCAAGGGCCTGAAGTCACGCTTTGAGGAACACCACAGCGTCAAGTACGCGGTGGCTGCGCTGCAGGCTGCGGCCGAACTCAGCGCCAAATACATCAACGACCGGCACCTGCCGGACAAGGCGATCGACGTGATCGACGAGGTCGGCGCTGCCCAGCGCATCCTGCCGCCGTCCAAGCGCAAGAAAACCATCACCAAGACCGAGGTCGAGGAGATCGTCGCCAAGATTGCGCGGATTCCGCCGGCCAATGTGTCCAACGACGACCGCGGCAAGCTCAAGACGCTGGAGCGCGACTTGAAGAGTGTGGTGTTCGGCCAGGACAAGGCGCTCGATGTGCTGGCGTCCGCCGTCAAGATGGCGCGTTCCGGCCTGGGCAAGGACGACAAGCCGATCGGCTCCTTCCTGTTCTCCGGCCCCACCGGCGTCGGCAAGACCGAAGCGGCCAAGCAGCTGGCCTACATCATGGGCATCGAGTTGATCCGCTTCGACATGTCCGAGTACATGGAGCGCCATGCGGTCAGCCGGCTGATAGGCGCGCCTCCCGGCTATGTCGGTTTCGACCAGGGTGGCCTGCTGACCGAGGCGGTGACCAAGAAGCCGCATTGCGTGCTGCTGCTCGACGAGATCGAAAAGGCCCACCCGGACATCTTCAACGTGCTGCTGCAGGTCATGGACCACGGCACGCTGACGGACAACAACGGGCGCAAGGCCGATTTCCGCAACGTGGCCATCATCATGACCACCAATGCCGGGGCCGAGGCCCTGAACCGGACCAGCATCGGCTTCAACCAGTCGCGCACCACCGGCGACGATCTCGCAGAGATCAAGCGCATGT
>JAUXPP010000122.1 GCA_030683705.1 Polaromonas sp.
CCATTCTGGGCTACACCATGCCGATTTTTTCAGCGCTGTTCGGCGCCTGGTTCTTCGGCAACCAGCTCCAGCGCCGCAGCTGGCTGGGTGTGGCCGCGGCCGCGCTGGGCGTGTCGCTGCTGCTGTGGCACGAGCTGACCAACCTGTCGGGCCGGCCGGTCGGGGTCTTGTGCGCGCTGGCGGCCGCGGCGACCTGGGCGATCGGCACGCAGAAACTGCGCAACACCACCATGCCGGTGGCGACATTGACGATTTCCTTCTGGATGACGGTAATGACGGCCGTGGTGATGACGGGGCTGAGCGCCACCTTCGAGATGCCGCAGTGGAAGGCGCCTTCGGCCGTGAGCTGGGCCTCGATTCTTTACAACGCGGTGATCCTTTTCGGTTTTGCCCACGCGGCCTGGTTTTTCCTGGCGCGCAGCCTGCCGCCGATTGCCTCTACCCTGAGCGTGATGATGATTCCCATCCTCGGCGTGTTCTCGGGCGCGCTGGGTCTGGGCGAAGTGCTGCACTGGCAGGACTGGGCCGCCGTCGTGTTGATGGTGGTAGCGATTGCCTCAGTGCTGGCGCCGGGGCGGGCGGCGAAGCCAACGCAGTAGCGCGAGGGCTTGATCCCTTCAAGCCGGGGCCCCCGAGCGGCTGGAGTCTGCGGCTCCAAAGCTGCTTGAGCAGCTTTGGACAGGCGACAGAGGCGAAGCGTCCCGCGAGCCGCGGCCTGCAAGGCCTCGGGAGTTACACGGAGCGAACGACCGTGGGGGCCACACTCATGGCCAGGCAAAGGTCGTCCCAAGCCTTGGCCTTGTCGCCCAGGCTGCGCAGCAAATAGGCCGGGTGGTAAGTCACCACCACCGGCACGCCAAGGTAGCTGTGCACCTGGCCGCGCAATTTGCCGAGCGGGATTTTCTGCACATCCGGCACGCTGTCCTGCAGCAGCGACTGCGCTGCGAATTTGCCCAGCGCCAGAATCATCTTCGGCTGCAACAGCTCGACCTGGCGCTTCAGGTAAGGCTCGCACT
>JAUXPP010000075.1 GCA_030683705.1 Polaromonas sp.
CCGCTCAACAACCGCGAGAAGGCCCCCGTGCGCAAGAGTGGCGACCCGGCCGAGCGCATGGACATGAGCCTGGACACCCTGGTGCCCGACAACGCCAACAAACCCTACGACATGAAGGAACTCATCGTCAAAACCGTGGACGATGGCGACTTCTTCGAGCTGCAGCCCGAGTACGCCAAGAACATCCTGATTGGCTTTGGCCGCATGGAAGGCCAGACCGTCGGTATCGTGGCGAATCAGCCGCTGGTGCTGGCCGGTTGCCTGGACATCAAGAGCTCGATCAAGGCCGCGCGCTTCGTGCGCTTCTGCGATGCGTTCAACATCCCGGTGATCACCTTCGTGGACGTTCCCGGTTTCATGCCCGGCACCAGTCAGGAGTACGGCGGCATCATCAAACACGGCGCCAAGCTGCTGTATGCCTACGCCGAATGCACCGTGCCGAAAATCACGGTCATCACCCGCAAGGCCTATGGCGGCGCCTACGACGTGATGAGCTCCAAACATTTGCGCGGCGATGTCAACTTTGCCTGGCCGAACGCCGAGATCGCCGTCATGGGCGCCAAGGGCGCGGTCGAGATCATCTTCCGCGAAGACAAGGGCGACCCGGCCAAGCTGGCTGCGAAGGAAGCCGAGTACAAGGCGCGGTTTGCCAACCCGTTTGTCGCCGGCGCGCGCGGCTTCATCGACGACGTGATCCTGCCGCACGAAACCCGCAAGCGGATTTGCCGTTCGCTCGTGATGCTGAAAGACAAGAAACTGGAGAACCCGTGGCGCAAACACGGGAATATCCCCTTATGAGTTCCCCCCTTCTCGGCTCACTCCGTGTAGCCGGATCCCCCCTCCGGGGCGGCGCCTGCGGCCCGGCAAAGCCAGTTCCGCGGCACCCGCTTGAAAATAGGTCTTGGAGCTACGAATATGTTTGAAAAAATCCTGATCGCGAACAGAGGCGAAATCGCCTGCCGCGTCATCCTCACCGCCCGCAAGATGGGCATCAAAACCGTCGCGGTGTATTCCGACGCCGACAAGGATGCGCGCCATGTCGAGCTGGCCGACGAGGCCGTCAACATCGGACCCGCGCCCAGCCGCGACAGTTATTTGCAGGCCGACAAAATCATCGCGGCCTGCAAACAGACCGGCGCGCAGGCGGTGCACCCGGGTTACGGTTTCCTCAGCGAAAACGCCGGTTTTGCCAAACGGGTCGAGGAAGAGGGCATCGTCTTCATCGGCCCCAAACATTATTCGATTGCCGCCATGGGCGACAAGATCGAGTCCAAGAAGCTGGCCGGTGCGGCGGGCGTCAACTGCATTCCCGGCGTCAATGATGCGATTGAAACGGCCGAAAAGGCGGTCGAGATCGCCAAAGGCATTGGTTACCCGGTAATGATCAAGGCCTCGGCCGGCGGCGGCGGCAAGGGCCTGCGTGTGGCTTTCAATGACAAGGAAGCTTTCGAAGGCTTCACCTCTTGCCGCAACGAAGCCCGCAACAGCTTTGGCGACGACCGTGTCTTCATCGAGAAGTTTGTCGAGGAGCCGCGCCACATCGAGATCCAGCTGCTGGGCGACAGCCACGGCAATGTGATTTACCTCAACGAGCGCGAATGTTCGATCCAGCGCCGGCACCAGAAAGTGATCGAGGAGGCACCGTCGCCCTTCATCAGCGACGCGACGCGCCAGGCCATGGGCGAACAGGCGGTGGCACTGGCCAAAGCCGTGAAGTACCAGAGCGCCGGCACGGTGGAGTTTGTGGTCGGCAAGGACCAGAGCTTTTACTTTCTCGAGATGAATACCCGGCTACAGGTCGAGCACCCGGTGACCGAGTGCATCACCGGCCTGGATCTGGTGGAGCTGATGATTCGCGTGGCGGCGGGCGAGAAGCTGCCGCTGGCGCAGAAAGACGTCAGACGCGATGGCTGGGCCATCGAGTGCCGCATCAATGCCGAAGATCCCTTCCGCAGCTTCCTGCCGTCCACTGGCCGTCTTGTGCGTTTCCAGCCGCCGAAGGAAACCATGTTCGCCTCCGACACCGCGAACCTGATGGGCGTGCGGGTCGATACCGGCGTGCAGGACGGCGGCGAAATTCCGATGTTTTACGACTCGATGATCGCAAAGCTGATCGTGCACGGCAAGGACCGCGCGGAGGCCATTGCCAAAATGCGCGAAGCACTCAATGCCTTTGTCATCCGCGGCATCAGCAGCAACATTCCTTTCCAGGCCGCCTTGCTGGCGCACCCGAAATTTGTCGCCGGCGACTTCAACACCGGCTTTATCGCCGAAAACTATGCCCAGGGCTTTCACGCCGAAGACGTGCCGCATGCCGACCCGGACTTCCTGCTGGCGCTCGCCGCGTACGTGAACCGCCGCATGCTGGGCCGCGCCGCCGGCATCAGCGGGCAGATGCCCGGCCACGGCGTGACCGTGGGCGAGGCGTTTGTGGTGATTGGCCTGGGCGCCGGCGGCGCCAACACCCGGCACCCGGTGGTGGTCCGCGACTTTGAAGCCAAATCGGGCTCCAGCCGAATAGAGACGGGCGCAAGCAGCTATGAAATATGTAGCAACTGGCACCTGGGCGGGGCCCGCATTCGCGGCACCGTCAATGGCCGGCCGTTTGCAGCGCAGGTCGAACGCGGCGTCGGCCGCAATCCGCTGGCGATTCGTATCGCCCACGACGGCACGCGGCTGGATGCGCTGGTGCTGTCGCCGCGCGCGGCCCAATTGCATGCACTGATGCCTTACAAGGCGCCGCCCGACATGAGCCGTTTTGTGCTGTCGCCCATGCCCGGCCTGCTGGTCGAGGTGGCGGTACAACCCGGCCAGAAGGTGCAGGCCGGCGAACGCGTGGCGGTGATCGAGGCCATGAAGATGGAAAACGTGTTGTTCGCGACTGCCGACGGCGTGGTCGGCAAGGTGCTGGCCGGCAAGGGCGAGTCGCTGAGCGTCGACCAGCCGATTGTCGAGTTCGTGTGATGCTCCGCAGGGACCTGCTGGCGCTGGGGGCAGCCGCTGCGCTGCCTTCGCTGCACGCGGGCACTGCGCCTTTGCAGCGGATCGGCTTCGCGTCCTGCATTCACCAGCAGCGGCCACAGGGGCTGGTCGACCACCTCGCCACCCAGGCCTTTGACCTGTTCCTGTTCGGCGGCGACAACGTTTATGCACCGCGCCCGTATGCGCGTGAGAAGCTGCGTGCGGCCTACGAGCTCGCGTCCCAACATCCCGGCTACAGCCGCTTGCGCCAGCGGGTAGCGCACATGGCGGTGTGGGACGACAACGATTACGACTCGGCCGATGGCGGCGGCAGCTTCGCCTTCCGCGAGGAGGCGCGCGAGGAATTCCTTGCGTTCTGGCAGGTGCCGCCGGATGATTCGCGCCGCCGCCAGCAGGGGCTGTACCACGCGCGCAGCTTCGGCCCGCCCGGTCAGCGCACCCAGGTGATCCTGCTCGACACGCGTTCCTTCCGCTCGCGCATCACGCGTGAGACGCTGCGGCTTCCCGGCGACGGGGGTTATGTCCCCGATGCCGACCCGGGCAAAACCATGCTGGGCGAGGCGCAATGGCGCTGGCTGGAAGAGCAGTTGAAGGCGCCGGCCGATGTGCGCCTCATCGTTTCCAGCATCCAGGTGCTGGCCGAGGGCCACCGCTGGGAACGCTGGGGCAACCTGCCGGCCGAGCGCGACCGGCTGCTGGGCCTGATCGCTTCCACCGGCGCGCAGGGTGTGGTCTTGCTGTCGGGTGACCGGCACATCGCCGCCTTGTACCGGCAGGAGGCGGGCACGGCCTACCCGCTGGTCGAACTCACCTCCAGCGGCGTCACCCACAGCTGGGACAGCCCGACCGATACCCAGGGCAACCGCGTCGGCGCGCCTTTCACCGGCTTGAACTACGCCACCATAGCCCTCGACTGGGCCGCGCGCAGCTTGCGCCTGTCCGCACGCGATGCCCAGGGCGCCGAGCGTCTGGGCCAACCCCTGGCATTTTCCCAACTCAAGGCCAAACCATGACACGTCCTTTCAAGGTGCTGGGCATCCAGCAAATCGCCATAGGCGGCACCGACAAGCAGCGCCTGCAAAAACTCTGGGTTGAGATGCTGGGCCTGGAGGTCACCGGCACTTTCCGCAGCGAGCGTGAAAACGTCGATGAGGACATCTGCGCCATCGGCAGCGGGCCGTTCAAGGTCGAGGTGGACCTGATGCAGCCGCTCGACCCGGACAAAAAGCCGGCGATGCACACCACGCCGCTCAACCACGTCGGCCTGTGGATCGACGATCTGCCCAAAGCGGTGGAATGGCTGACTGCGCAGGGCGTGCGCTTTGCACCCGGCGGCATCCGCCAGGGCGCGGCGGGCTTCGACATCTGCTTTCTGCACCCCAAGGCCAGCGAGGAGTTTCCGGTCGCCGGCGAGGGCGTGCTGATCGAACTGGTGCAGGCACCGCCCGAGGTGATTGCGGCTTTCGGCCGGTTTCAGGCTGCCGCAAGCTAGCGCAGCGCTGCCCAACCGAGGGATTGCCCCGAGAGCGCAGTGGGGCAGGTGGGGCGTAAACTGGTCCGGCCTTCTGGCCGTCGATTCGTGTTGCAGGGGGCAAGGAGACAGCTCTTGCAGCCAACCAACGCCGCCAATCCGTCCTACTTTCACAAGGTCGTCGATTGCCAATGGGCCTGTCCGGCCCACACCCCCGTTCCTGAATACATCCGACTGATCGGCCAGGGACGCTACACCGATGCCTACATGGTCAACTGGGTGTCGAATGTGTTTCCCGGCATTCTGGGCCGAACCTGCGACAGGCCTTGTGAGCCGGCCTGCCGGCGCAGCCGGGTCGAGGAGAACAATGGCCCCGGCGACGGGCCGCCCCTAGCGGGGAGCGCCCCCTCGGGGGGCCGGGGCGAAGCCCCTGGGGGGCCATCTCAGCCCGAACCGGTGGCCATCTGTCGCCTCAAGCGGGTCGCGGCCGACATGAAAAACGATGTCCGCCATCGCATGCCCCAACTCGCACCGAAAAACGGCAAGCGGATTGCCTGCATAGGCGCAGGCCCGGCTTCGCTGACGGTGGCGCGTGACCTGGCGCCGCTGGGCTACGAGGTGACGGTGTTCGACAGCGAGGCCAAGGCGGGCGGCTTCATCCGCACCCAGATCCCGCGCTTTCGCCTGCCGGAGTCGGTGATCGACGAAGAAACCGGCTACATCCTGGACCTCGGCGTATCGTTCAAAAGCGGCCAGCGCATCGCGTCAATGCAAGCCCTGCTGTCCGAGGGCTACGACGCGGTGTTTGTGGGTTGCGGCGCGCCGCGCGGGCGTGACCTGGACCTGCCGGGCCGCAGTGAAATCAAGGAAAACATCCACATCGGCATCGACTGGCTGGCATCGGTGTCCTTCGGCCACATCACCAGCATCGGCAAACGCGTGATTGTGCTCGGCGGCGGCAACACCGCCATGGATTGCTGCCGCTCGGCCCGGCGCCTGGGCGGCAGCGACGTGAAAGTGATCGTGCGCAGCGGCTTCGACGAAATGAAGGCATCGCCCTGGGAGAAGGAAGACGCCCAGCACGAGGGCATTCCCATCATCAACTTCCACGTGCCCAAGTCCTTCGAGCACACGCAGGGCCGGCTCACCGGTATGACTTTTGAAGTCGTTGAAGCCGTTTATGACGCGAAAGGCAAACGCAAGCTGGTTCCCACGGGCCAGCCCGACGTGCGGGTCGAGTGTGACGCCGTGCTGATTGCCGTGGGCCAGGAAAACGCCTTTCCCTGGATAGAGCGCGACTGCGGCATCGGCTTCGACGAGTGGGGTTTGCCGGTGCTGGACAAGGCAACGTTCCAGTCCACGGTGCCGCATGTATTTTTCGGTGGCGATGCGGCCTTCGGCCCGAAAAACATCATCACCGCGGTGGCGCACGGGCATGAGGCGGCGGTGTCGATCGACCGCTTCCTGAACGGAGAGGACATTCGCCGCCGGCCTGATCCGATGACCAATTTGATGTCCACCAAGATGGGCATCCATGAGTGGAGTTACGACAACGACACCTCCAACGATGCCCGCTTCAAGGTGCCCTGGGCCCAGGCCGAAGTCGCGCTCGCCAACATCCGTGTGGAGGTGGAACTGGGCTTTGACGCCGCCACCGCCTTCAAGGAAGCCGGGCGCTGCCTGAACTGCGATGTGCAGACGGTATTTGCAACGCCGGCCTGCATCGAATGCGACGCCTGCGTGGACATTTGCCCGATGGACTGCATCAGTTTCGTCACCAACGGCGAAGAGGAAGATTTGCGAACACGGCTGAAGGCGCCGGCGCTCAACCTGGCGCAGGACCTGTATGTCTCGGGCGAGCTCAAGACCGGCCGTGTCATGGTCAAGGACGAAGACGTCTGCCTGCACTGCGGCCTGTGCGCCGAACGCTGCCCGACCGGGGCCTGGGACATGCAGAAGTTCCTGCTCAGCACGACGCAGGCGGGACCGGCCTGCCGTGATGCGGCCAGCGTGGGGGCCGAACGCAGCGAAGGGCCGCCCCGAGCAAGTTCAGCCCCCTCGGGGGGCAGCGCATTACACGCAGTGAAAAGCGTGGGGGCCACGTCATCATGAAAAGGATTGAAGCCGTCAACGACTTTGTCATCAAGTTCGCCAACGTCAATGGCTCGGGTTCTGCCTCGGCCAACGAGCTATTTGCCAAGGCCATCTTGCGCATGGGCGTGCCGGTCAGCCCGCGCAATATTTTCCCCAGCAACATCCAGGGCCTGCCCACCTGGTACGAAGCGCGGGTGAGTGGCAAGGGTTACCAGGGCCGGCGCGGCGGCGTCGACATGATGGTGGCGATGAACCCGCAGACCTGGGACGCGGATGTGGCCGAGCTGGAGCCCGGCGGCTACCTTTTTTACGACAGTACGCGGCCTTTGCCGCCCGAGAAGTTTCGCCCGGACATCCACGTCATCGGCATGCCATTGACCGAGATCTGCAACGCGGTGTATTCAGACCCGCGCCAGCGCCAGCTGTTCAAGAACATCGTGTATGTGGGCGCCTTGTCGGTGCTGCTGGAGATCGAGCCGGAAGTGCTGGAAAAGCTTTTCAGCGAGCAGTACAAGGGGAAGGAAAAGCTGCTGGCCTCGAACGTCCAGGCGCTGCACCTGGGGCGCGATTTTGCCCGTGAGCACCTGCAGGCGCCGCTGGGCATCCGCGTGCAGCGCAGCGACCAGGTCGGCCAGAAGATTTTTGTCGATGGCAACAGCGCGGCGGCACTGGGCTGCGTGTATGGCGGCGCCACCGTGGCGGCCTGGTACCCGATCACGCCCTCGTCTTCGGTCGCCGAGGCCTTCCAGTCCTACTGTGCCAAATTCCGCGTCGACCCCGACACCGGCAGGAACAACTTCGCCATCGTGCAGGCAGAAGACGAAATCGCTTCCATCGGCATGGTGGTCGGTGCCGGCTGGAACGGCGCCCGGGCTTTCACCGCCACCTCCGGGCCCGGGGTGTCGCTGATGACGGAGTTCATCGGCCTGGCCTATTTTGCCGAGATCCCGGTCACCATCATCAACGTGCAGCGCGGCGGTCCCTCGACCGGCATGCCGACCCGCACGCAGCAGGCCGACCTGATCTCCTGCGCCTATGCCTCCCACGGCGACACCAAACATGTGCTGCTGCTGCCGGAAGACCCGCACGAGTGTTTTGAACATGCGGCTGCGGCGCTGGACCTGGCCGACCGGCTGCAGACTCCGGTGTTCGTGATGACCGACCTGGACATCGGCATGAACCAGCGCCTGTGCGAACCGTTTGTATGGGACGACAGCCGCAGCTACGACCGCGGCAAGGTGATGACGGCCGAGGAACTGGAAGCCGGCAAGGACTTCGGCCGCTACAAGGATGTTGACGGGGACGGCATCCCGTGGCGAACCCTGCCGGGAACGCACCCGAGCAAAGGCAGTTATTTCACGCGCGGCACCACGCGCAACGCCTATGCGCAGTACTCCGAGCGCGGCCCGGACTACATCTACAACGTCCAGCGGCTGCTGAAGAAGTTCGAAACGGCGGCCACGCTGGTGCCGCAGCCGGTGCTGCGCGCCGCGGCGCGCCCGACCCGGCTGGGCGTCATCTATTTTGGCTCGACCAGTCCCGCAATGAACGAGGCGCTGGATGTGCTGGCTGAGGCCGGCATCGCCCTGGATGCGATGCGGCTGCGCGCCTTCCCGTTTCCGGCATCGGTGGCGCAGTTTATTGCCGCACATGACGAGGTGTTTGTGGTCGAGCAAAACCGCGATGCACAGATGCACTGCCTGCTGGTCAACGAACTGGATATCGACCCCGCGCGCCTGGTGCGTGTGCTGCACTATGACGGCACACCGATTACCGCGCGTTTCATCACCGCAGCCATCACCGGGCATGTGAAGGCGCCACAGCACAAGGCCCGGCGGCAGGGCAGGGAGCACATCACATGACCTACCTGGCCAAACCGCGTTTGCACCACCCGTCGCTGACGGTCAACAAGGTCGGCTACACCCGACGCGACTACGAGGGCAAGATCTCCACGCTCTGTGCCGGCTGCGGGCACGACTCGATTTCGGCGGCCATCATCCAGGCCTGCTGGGAACTCGACATCGCACCGCACCGCGTGGCCAAGTTGTCGGGCATAGGCTGCAGCTCCAAGACGCCGGACTACTTTCTCGGTGCCTCGCACGGCTTCAACACCGTGCACGGCCGCATGCCCTCGGTGCTGACCGGCGCGAACCTGGCGAACCGCGACCTGCTGTACCTCGGGGTGTCGGGCGATGGCGACTCCGCCTCCATTGGCTTGGGCCAGTTTGCCCACGCCATGCGGCGCGGCATCAACATGGTTTACATCGTTGAAAACAATGGGGTGTATGGCCTGACCAAAGGGCAGTTTTCGGCCACGGCCGACCAGGGATCGAAAAGCAAGAAGGGCGTGGTCAACAGCGACAGCCCCGTTGACCTGGTGGCGCTGGCGCTGCAACTGGGCGCCACCTATGTCGCGCGCGGCTTCTCGGGCGACAAGGCACAACTGGTGCCGCTGATCAAGGGCGCGATCGGCCATGGCGGTGCGGCTTTTATCGACATCGTCAGTCCCTGCGTGGCCTTCAACAACCATGCCGGCAGCACCAAAAGCTACGACTATGTGCGCGAACATAACGAGGCGGTCAGCCGCATCGACTTCATCAGTGCGCGAGAGGAGATCACGGCCACCTATGCGCCGGGCGAAGTCATCGAGGTGACGCAGCACGACGGCTCCAGCCTGCGGTTTCGCAAACTCCAGGAAGACTACGACCCGACCAACCGCTACACGGCCCTGAGCTACATGAACGCGCACCAGGCGCGCGGCGAGGTGGTGACGGGCCTGCTGTATGTCGATCCGCTGGCCACAGACCTGCATGTGGCACTCAACACCAGCCAGACGCCCCTGAACAAGCTGGGCGCCGGGCAGCTCAGTCCCGGGGCGCTTGCCCTGGAGAAGCTCAATTCGTCATTGCGCTGAGGCAGGAGGCTGTCATGTCCGAACGCACCGTGTTCCAGTCGATTCCGCACCGGCATGTGGTGAGCCTGCCGCCGCAGGCCAGCGTTTGGGAGGCCGCCTGCGTCATGACCAAGGCCAACTGCGGCAGTGTGCTGGTCATCAACAACGCAGGCGTCATGCAGGGCATCCTGACGGAACGCGACCTGATGACGCGGGTGCTGGCCAGGGCGCTGGACGCCGCCAGCACGCCGGTGGCCGAGGTGATGACCCACAACCCGCTGTGTGTGGCGCCCGAGATGGCGGTGTCCGATGCGGTGCTGATCCTGCTGGAGCGCGGCTTCCGGCATTTGCCGATTGTTTCCGCGGCCGGGCAGATCCTCGGCGTGTTTTCGATACGTGACGCCTTGCCGCGCGAGATCGACAGCGCCGTCAGTCTGGCCGAGTTCAGGGACTCGGTCAACGACGCCCTGGGTTAGGCAGGCGCTGGACAAGTCCCCCGGGCCTGCGCAGCGCGTCCCTAGCTGTTGCCTGTGTCGCGCCTGGCGCGTGAGCGGGCCAGTGCTGCCGCTATCACGGCACGTTTGCGGTCCAGCACGACCGGGTCGGTGAGCTGCGAATGCCCCGGCAGGTCGGCCAGCGCCGCCTCGGCCTTGTCTTCAAGCCTTTTCTGGTTCCGGCCCGCATCCGCCGTGCGCCGCAAGCTATGAAATTCATAGCGTTTTCGGGCCAACTCGGCGTCTGCCCCGGACCATGCCGCCCAGCCGCTGCGCTGGCCGGTGACGTTTTCCAGGCTGATGCAATCGACCGGGCAGACGGGAATGCACAATTCGCAACCCGTGCAATAAGGCTCGATGACGGTGTGCATGAGTTTGTTGCTGCCGACAATCGCGTCGGTCGGGCAGGCGTCCAGGCACAGGGTGCAGCCTATGCACCAGGCTTCGTCGATCACGGCCAGGTGGCGCGGGCCTTCGCTGCCGTTGGCAGGGTTGAGCGGCAGCACCGGCCGGCCGGTGATGGCGGCCAGCCGGGTGATGCCTTCGGCGCCGCCGGGCGGGCACTGGTTGATCCCGGCTTCTCCGCCGCTGATGGCCTGCGCGTAGGCCGCGCAGTCCGGGTAGCCGCAGCGCGTGCACTGGGTTTGCGGCAGCGCGGCGTTGATCCGCTCGGCAAGCAGGTTCACGGTGCGCGGCCTGGCAGGGCTAGCCGGCGGCTGGGGTTTTCCGGGCGGGGCGCGGAGCGGCCTTTTTGACAGCCGCTTTTGCTGTTGCGCGGGGCGCCGCTTTTGCCGCGGTTTTGACGGCAGGCTTCTTGCGGCTGGCGGGGGCCACCGGCTCATCGTGCGCCAGGATGAAGGCCTTGACCTGGGGGTAGACGATGTCGCGCCAGCGCCGGCCGCTGAAGATGCCGTAGTGGCCGGCACCCTTGACCTCGAGATGCTTCTGCCTCGATTTCGGGATGCTGCTGCACAGGCCGTGCGCCGCTTCGGTCTGGCCGGAGCCGGAAATGTCGTCGAGCTCGCCTTCCACGGTGAAGTGGGCGGTGGTGGTGATGTCCTCGGGCCGCACGCGTTCGAGCGCACCGTGGATGGACTTCACATCCCAGGTGCCGTTGACCAGCTTGAACTCCTGGAACACGGTCTTGATGGTGTCCAGGTAGTAGTCGGCGTCCATGTCCAGCACGGCGTTGTACTCGTCGTAGAACTTGGTGTGTGCTTCGGTGCTCGCGTCGTCGCCCTTGAGCAGGTCCTTGAAGTAGTCGTAGTGGCTGCTGGCATGGCGGTCCGGGTTCATCGCGACAAAACCGGTGTGCTGCAAAAAGCCCGGGTAGACGCGGCGCCCGGCGCCCGGGAAGTTGCCCGGCACCTTGTAGATCACGTTGTTCTCGAACCACTCGTAGCTTTTGTTCATGGCCAGGTTGTTGACGGCGGTCGGCGACTTGCGCGCGTCGATCGGGCCGCCCATCATGGTCATGGACAGCGGCGTGGTTTCGCCGCGGCTGGCCATCAGCGAAATCGCCGCCAGGACCGGCACGGTCGGCTGGCAGACACTGATGACGTGGCAGTTGCCGTAAATGCCCTGCAGGTGCCCGATGAACTCCTGCACATAGTTGACATAGTCGTCGAGCGAGAAAGAGCCCTCGGACAGCGGCACGGTGCGGGCGTTTTTCCAGTCGGTGATGTAGACCTTGTGCTCCTTCAGCATGGTCTTGACGGTGTCGCGCAGCAAGGTGGCGTAGTGACCGGACAGCGGCGCCACGATCAGCACGGCGGGCTGGCCCTTGAGACGGGTCAGGGTGGCCGGGTCATCGGTGAAACGCTTGAAACGGCGCAGTTCGCAAAATGGCTTGTCGACCTCGACCCGCTCGTGGATGGCGATGTTGGTACCGTCCACATCCACCGTGGTGATGCCGAACTGGGGCTTTTCGTAGTCCTTGCCCAGCCGGTAGATCAGGCTGTAGCCGGCGGAGATACGCTGGGCCAGCGGGTTCTGGCCAAAGGGTGAACCGGGACTGCTGTAGATCTTGGCGGCGGCCTGGGCGAAGTCGACAAAGGGCTCCATCAGGGAGCGCTGGGTTTCATAGACTTGATAAAGCATGCGGAAAACCTTTTGGCAACGATGTATGTTGCAGTGCAACAAATAATAACAGGTGTGCTTATTAATTTTGGGAGGGGAAATACCAATAAATAGGGCCGAATTCACGCCAGCGGGTGTCGTCTTTTGCTGACGGTCCAGCAGTGACGCGCGCCGCCGCGCCCGTGGCCTTGTTTTTGCTGCTCAAGCAGGCAGGTATAAAGCAACCAATAATCGAGGCCACTGAACTGTTATGACCGATACCTTCCGAGCGCTTGCGCCTGAGCCCTTTGCTTCGCTGAACAAGTCCGACCGCATGCCGGTGCTGTTTGTCGGCCATGGCAGCCCGATGAACGCCCTGGGCGACAACGAATACAGCCGCAGATGGAAGGCGCTGGGCGCCCGTTTCGGCGCCGACTACCCGCCGCCGCAGCTGATTCTGTGCATTTCTGCCCACTGGCTGACCGATGGCTGGTGGCTGACCGCCATGGACAAGCCCAAAACCATCCACGACTTTGGCGGTTTCCCGCAGGAGCTGTTCGACCAGCAGTACCCCGCGCCCGGTGATGCGGCCGCTGCGCGTGCCATCAGCCAGCAGGTGCGCCAGCGTGGTTCGGCGCCGCTGGGCCTGGACGAAACCGAGTGGGGACTGGACCACGGTGCCTGGTCGGTGCTCAAACCGATGTTTCCGGATGCGAGCATCCCGGTGATGCAGCTCAGCATGGATTACAGCCGCGCGCCGGAAGAGCACTATGCGCTGGCCCGGCAGCTCAAGGCCCTGCGTGAGCGCGGCGTGCTGATCGTCGGCAGCGGCAACATCGTGCACAACCTGCGCCTGGCCCAGCGCGGCGCGGCCGGCAACCAGGCGTACGACTGGGCGCTGGAGTTCGACCAGACCACCGGCGGCCATCTGCAGCAGGGCAACCTGGACGCGCTGCAGAATTTCCTCAAGCTCGGCCAGCTCGCCAAAATGGCCCACCCGACGCATGAGCACTATTTGCCGCTGCTGTATGCGGCTGGTGCGGTCGACGCAGGCGAGCAGCCGCATTTTTTCAACACCAATTTTCAGCTCGGATCGATCTCCATGCGATCCGTGCTCTGGAGCTAGTTCCTGCCATGCCAAGCCGTCACACCGTGCAAGCCTTTATCGCCCTGGTCGAGCGCGGCCAGTATGTGGAAGCCATTGAGCAGTTTTATGCGCCAGAGGCCAGCATGCAGGAAAACAGCCAGCCGCCGCGCCGCGGCCGGGAGGTGCTGGTCGCCTACGAACGCGCCGTGATTGCCGCCTGCAGCGCCATGCGCACGCTGCCGGTCGAATCCTTCCTGGTCGATGGCGACTTTGTCGTGATCCACTGGGTGTTCGAGTTCACCCGCCATTCGGGCAAGACCATGCGCATCGACGAACTGGCGCACCAGCGCTGGGAGGGCGAAAAAATCGTCGAAGAGCGCTTTTTCTACGACCCGGTAGCGGCGGTCTCGGAATAGGTTGCGGCCAGAGCGCTATCGATTCAGGAGCTGCCTGCGCCCGTCAATCAAGGGCTGGAGGCCTTTTTGATGCTCAATCCGCAAGCCGCAGCCAGGCCAATGCGTGGTCAGAGGACCTTGGCGATGGACGCGCAGACGTGGTCAATGTTCTGGCTGTTCAGCGCCGCCACACACATGCGGCCGGTGTCGGTGCCGTAGACGCCGAATTCATTGCGCAGGCGCACCATCTGGTCCTTGCTCAGGCCCGAGTAGCTGAACATGCCGATCTGGCTCGTGATGAAGCTCATGTCTTCCTTCACGCCGGCGGCTTTCAGGCCGTCCACCAGTTTCTGGCGCATGGCCTTGATGCGGACACGCATCTCCGCCAGTTCCTTTTCCCACAGGGCGCGCAGCTCGGGGTTGTTCAGCACGTTGGCGACCACGGTGGCGCCGTGGATCTGCGGGTTGCTGTAGTTGGTGCGGATCACCACCTTCATCTGCGACAACACGCGTTCGGCTTCTTCCTTGCTCTCGCAGACGACCGACAGGGCGCCGACGCGTTCGCCGTAAAGGCTGAAGCTCTTGGAAAACGAGGTCGAGACAAAGAAATTGAGGCCGGCAGCCACAAACTTGCCGATCACCGCACCGTCTTCGGCGATGCCGTGGCCGAAGCCCTGGTATGCCATGTCGAGGAAGGCGGTCAGCTTGCGCGCCTTGACCGCGGCGATCACCTGGTCCCACTGGGCCGCAGTGATGTCATAACCGGTCGGGTTGTGGCAACAAGCGTGCAGCACCACGATGGTGCCTTCAGCGGCGGCATTCAGCGCGGCCAGCATGCCGTCGAAATTGACGCCGCGTTTGGCCGCGTCGTAATAGGGGTAAGTTTCGACCGTGAAGCCGGCCTGCGCGAACAAGGCACGGTGGTTTTCCCAGCTCGGGTCGCTGATCAGGACCTTGGCGTTGGGCGTGAGCTTTTTCAGGAAGTCAGCGCCTATCTTCAGGCCGCCGGTGCCGCCAATGCCCTGGGCGGTGGCGACGCGGCCGCTTTTGACCGGCTCGCTGTCGGCGCCGAAAACCAGGGTCTTGACGGCCGCGTCATAGGCGGCCACGCCGTCCATGGGCAGGTAACCGCGCGGCTTGGGCGCTTCCATCATGGCTTTTTCGGCGATCTGCACACACTGCAGCAGCGGCAGCTTGCCCTTGTCGTCGTAATACACGCCCACGCCGAGGTTGACCTTGTTGGGGTTGGTATCGGCGTTGAATTGCTCGTTCAGGCCCAATATGGGGTCACGGGGGGCCATTTCGACGGCGGTGAAAAGCGACATGAAAATCCTCTGGAAGGGTGGTTTGTGTTTTTAAACGGTCCGGCACGCCATCTGGTTTACCGGGTGTTACGCAGACAGCCGGACTATCGGCGGCCCTGCGGCTGCGCCCATGGTCCAAATGTCGTATTCTGTTTGGTTGCCCCGGATTTTAGCGGGCCAAAATTGAGATTCTTATGCCAGAACTGATTGAAGTCATGCCAGAGGCCAGCACTGCCCCCGCCGAAGGCGAATTTGTGCGCTTTCCGGACTCTCCTTTCGAGCTGTTCATGCCTTACCCGCCGGCCGGCGACCAGCCGGTGGCGATCGAACAATTGGTCGAAGGCATCAACGACGGCGAGGTGTTCCAGACCCTGCTGGGCGTGACCGGCTCGGGCAAGACCTTCACCATGGCCAATGTAATTGCGCGGCTGGGCCGTCCGGCGATTGTGTTTGCGCCCAACAAGACGCTGGCAGCGCAGCTTTACAGCGAGTTTCGCGAGTTTTTTCCGAAAAACGCGGTCGAGTACTTCGTCAGTTATTACGACTACTACCAGCCTGAGGCCTATGTGCCCCAGCGCGACCTGTTCATTGAAAAAGACTCGGCCATCAACGAGCACATCGAGCAGATGCGCCTGTCCGCCACCAAGGCGCTGCTGGAGCGTAACGACAGCGTGATCGTGGCGACAGTGTCGGCGATTTACGGTATCGGCGACCCGGTCGATTACCACGGCATGATTCTGCATCT
>JAUXPP010000082.1 GCA_030683705.1 Polaromonas sp.
GGCGGCGAAGCCAAAGGCTACGACCAGATTGACGCGGCTCCGGAAGAAAAAGCCCGCGGCATCACCATCAACACCGCCCACGTTGAATACGAGACGGCGAATCGCCACTACGCCCACGTCGATTGCCCAGGCCACGCCGACTATGTGAAAAACATGATCACCGGCGCAGCCCAGATGGACGGCGCGATTCTGGTTTGCTCCGCCGCTGACGGCCCCATGCCCCAGACCCGCGAGCACATTTTGCTGGCCCGCCAGGTCGGTGTGCCTTACATCATCGTGTTCCTGAACAAATGCGACATGGTTGACGACGCCGAGCTGCTCGAACTCGTTGAGATGGAAGTGCGCGAGCTGCTCGACAAATACGACTTCCCCGGCGACGCCACCCCCATCATCCACGGCTCAGCCAAGCTCGCCATGGAAGGCGACAAAGGCCCCCTGGGTGAAGAAGCCATCATGAAACTGGCCGACGCCCTGGACACCTACATCCCCATGCCCCAGCGCGCTGTGGACGGTGCCTTCCTGATGCCTGTGGAAGACGTGTTCTCCATCTCCGGCCGCGGCACCGTCGTGACCGGCCGTATCGAGCGCGGCGTGATCAAGGTCGGCGAAGAAATCGAGATCGTCGGTATTGCCGACACCCAGAAGACCATCTGCACCGGCGTGGAGATGTTCCGCAAGTTGCTCGATCAGGGCCAGGCCGGCGACAACGTCGGTATCTTGCTGCGCGGCACCAAGCGCGAAGACGTCCAGCGCGGTCAAGTCCTGTGCAAGCCAGGTTCGATCAAGCCGCACACCCATTTCACCGGCGAGATCTACGTGCTGTCCAAAGACGAAGGTGGCCGCCACACACCTTTCTTCAACAACTACCGTCCCCAGTTCTACTTCCGCACGACGGACGTGACCGGTGCGATCGAGTTGCCAGAAGGCAAGGAAATGGTCATGCCAGGCGATAACGTGTCGATCACCGTCAAGCTGATCAACCCGATCGCGATGGAAGAGGGTCTGCGTTTCGCCATCCGCGAGGGCGGCAAAACCGTCGGCGCCGGTGTCGTGGCCAAGATCATTGCGTAA
>JAUXPP010000096.1 GCA_030683705.1 Polaromonas sp.
CGTGAAGGAAGCCCGTCGTTGCCGGCACGCAGGGGTGGCTAGAATTGCTATTGATTTCATAGCTGCTGGCGCATTACGTTCAAGGGCGGCAGGCATTTTTGAATGCAAGTTTTGCAAGAACGAAGCAAAACTTTCGGCCTACAGCGGTACGCCGCCTCCTGAGGCTGCAGGCTTGGCAGGCTCGAAAGGGTCCAACCCATCGCCGATGGGTTTTCAGCATGTCAAGTCCGCATCGTCGCACTAGACAGTTGCCTCCAGGCCAGCGCAACCCTGGCACCTATCATCGCGGCATGACGCCCAACATCAACGCCAACACCGACTCCACCACGCTGCATGCCCTATTCGACGCCCAGCACCACGCCAGCCGCGCGCAGATCGAGGTGCCGCTGACGCTTCGCCGTGATCGGCTGCTGCGTATGCGCACGCTCATCAACGAGCATGGCAGCGCGCTGGCGCAGGCGGTGCAGGCCGACTTCGGCGTGCGCTCGCCGCAACTCACCGAGATTGCCGATCTGTTCGTGCTGCGCACGCTGATGTCGCACACGCTGAAATCGCTGGCCCGGTGGGTGAAGCCGGTCAAGGTCAGCACGCCGCTTTACCTGCAGCCGGCGCATGCGTATCTGCAGCGCCAGCCGCTCGGTGTGGTGGGCGTGGTGTCGCCCTGGAACTACCCGGTGCAGCTGGCACTGGGCCCGGTGATCACGGCACTGGCGGCCGGCAACCGGGTGATGCTCAAACCCAGCGAATTGACGCCGCAGACCTCAGCGCTGATGGCAAGCCTGATTGACAACGTCTTTGCGCCTGACGAGCTGTGCGTGGTGCAGGGTGATGGTGCGCTGGCCGCCGAATTCTCCAGCCTGCCGTTCGATCATCTGTTTTTTACCGGCTCCACGGCCGTCGGGCGCATCGTGGCCAGCGCCGCAGCGGCCAACCTGACGCCGACCACGCTCGAACGCGGCGGCAAGTCGCCCTGCATCGTCGATGCGTCGTGTGACCTCGACAGCGCCGCCATCAAGATCGCGCACGGCAAGCTGCTCAATGCCGGGCAGACCTGTATCGCGCCGGACTATGTGTTGCTGCCGCGGGGCCGGGAGGCCGCGTTTGGCGAAGCCTTTGCACGCGCGGTGGCGCAACTGTTCCCGACCATCAGTGGCAACCCCGATTACGCCGCCATCATCAGCCCGCGCCACCACGAGCGCCTGCAGGCGCTGCTGGCCCAGGCCGAAGCCGGCGGCGCCCGGCTGCAGGTGGTCAACCCCGGCAATGCGGCCGCCACAGACTCACGCCAGATGGCGCCGGTGCTGGTGTTCGACACCGCCGCGGATTCGAAACTGCTGAGCGAGGAAATTTTCGGCCCCATCCTGCCGGTGCTGGCCTATTCGACGATGGACGAAGCCATCCGCTACATCAACGAAAGGCCACGGCCGCTGGCGCTGTACTGGTTCGGCACCGATACCGAATCACGCGACGACGTGCTGGCCCGCACCGTGAGCGGCGGCGTGACGGTCAACGACACGCTGATGCACATCGCCCACGACAACCTGCCCTTTGGCGGCGTGGGCGACAGCGGCTGGGGCGCCTACCACGGCGAAACCGGGTTCCTGCGTTTCACCCAGCAAAAGCCGGTGCTGGTGTCGTCGAAGTGGGCGCGCGGCGACCTGTTCTACCCGCCGTATGGCAAACGTTTCGACCAGATC
>JAUXPP010000098.1 GCA_030683705.1 Polaromonas sp.
GGTGGCGTGGGATGAAGCGCGCTTCGGCCTCAGCCTGGACCTGGAACGTTTCATGATCGTCGCCACCAGCGACTTCAACATGGGCGCGATGGAAAACAAGGGCCTGAACATCTTCAACACCAAGTACGTGCTGGCCAACCAGGCCACCGCGACCGACACCGACTATTCGAACATCGAAAGCGTGGTCGGCCACGAGTACTTCCACAACTGGACCGGCAACCGCATCACCTGCCGCGACTGGTTCCAGTTGAGCCTGAAGGAAGGCCTGACGGTGTTCCGCGACCAGGAATTCAGCCAGGACCTGTGCGGCGAGGCCTCGGCCCGCGCCGTCAAGCGCATCGAAGACGTGCGGGTGCTGCGCACCGCCCAGTTCCCGGAAGACGCCGGCCCGATGGCGCACCCGGTGCGGCCCGACAGCTACATCGAGATCAGCAACTTCTACACCGTCACCATCTACGAAAAAGGCGCCGAGGTCGTGCGCATGATGCAGACGCTCGCTACCGAAGGGGCAGGACAGTCAGGCCGCGATGGTTTTGCCCGTGGCATGAAGCTGTACTTCGAGCGCCACGACGGCCAGGCCGTGACCTGCGACGACTTTGCGCAGGCGATTGCCGACGCCAACCCGGCCTCCGACCTGGCGCGCCTGCTGCCGCAGTTCAAGCGCTGGTACAGCCAGGCCGGCACGCCCCGTGTGCACGGCGCGGGTGTGTATGACGCGGCCGCGCGCAGCTACACACTCACGCTCGCACAAAGCTGCGCGCCGACCGCCGGCCACCCGGCCAAGGAGCCGTTTGTGATCCCGGTCGGCCTGGGCCTGCTGGGTGCCGACGGCGCCGACCTGCCGCTGCAGCTCGAAGGAGAAGCCGCGCCAGTGGCCGCGCCACGCACCTTTGTGCTGACCGAGGCCAGCCAGACGCTCAGCTTCGTCAACGTCGATGCCGAACCGGTGCCGTCCATCCTGCGCGGTTTCAGCGCGCCGGTGGTGCTGGAGTTCGACTACAGCGACGCGCAACTGCTGCACCTGCTGGCCCATGACATCGACCCCTTCAACCGCTGGGAGGCCGGGCAGCGCCTGGCGGTTCGCAGCGCTATCAAATCCATAGCTGCCCACGCTTATCCTGTGGGCGCTGCACCCCTGAATGATGCTTATGTCGAGGCCATGCGCAGCGTGCTGCGCAACCCGGCGCTGGACGCTGCCTTCAAGGAACTGGTGCTGACCCTGCCGGGCGAGACCTACATCGCCGAGCAGCTCGATGTGGTCGATCCGCAGCGCATCCATGAGGTGCGCGAGGCCATGCGTGCGCAGCTGGCCACCGCGCTGGCCAGCGACTGGGCAACGGTGTACGAAGCCAACCACGACAACGGCGCCTACACGCCGGATCCGCTGTCCTCGGGCCGGCGCGCGCTGGCCGGCATGGCGCTGACCCACCTGTGCATCGCCGCCACCATCACCGGCGACGTCGTCTGGCCCGGCAAGACTTACCAGCGTTTCAAGGACGCCGGCAACATGACCGACCGCTTCAACGCACTGGCGGCGCTGGTCTCCAGCGGCCACCCGCTGGCCGCTGAAGCCCTGCCGCGCTTCCACGCCATGTTCAAGGACGAGGCGCTGGTCATCGACAAGTGGTTCAGCCTGCAGGCCGGCGCGCCGGACCGCGGCGGCAACATCCTGCCGGCCGTCAAGCAGCTGATGAAACATGCCGACTTCAGCCTGCGCAACCCGAACCGCGCACGCAGCGTGGTCAGCACCTTCTGCCAGGGCAACCCGGCCGGTTTCCACCGCGCCGACGCGGCCGGGTATGTGTTCTGGAGCGAACGTGTGATCGAGCTCGATGCGATCAACCCGCAGGTCGCCGCCCGCCTGGCGCGCGCGCTGGACCGCTGGAACAAGCTGGCCGAACCCTACCGCAGCGCCGCCCGCGAAGCGATTGCCCGCGTGGCCGCCAAATCCGACCTGAGCAAGGACACGCACGAAGTCGTTTCGCGCGCGCTGGCGGACTGATAACAACAAGATAACGAGGAGCTTCACCATGTCTTCAAAAATTTCCCTGACGCGTTATCTGGTCGAGCAGCAGCGCATCGACGGCCACATCCCATCGCAGCTCCGGCTGCTGCTGGAAGTGGTGGCCCGCGCCTGCAAGGGCATCAGCCAGGCCGTCAACAAGGGCGCGCTCGGCAGTGTGATGGGCAGCGCCGAGAGCGAAAACGTGCAGGGCGAAATCCAGAAAAAACTGGACATCATCGCCAACGAAGTGCTGATCGAGGCCAACGAATGGGGCGGCCACCTCGCCGGCATGGCCAGCGAGGAAATGGAAGGCATCTACGTGGTGCCCAACCGTTACCCCCAGGGTGAATACCTGCTGCTGTTCGACCCGCTCGACGGCTCCAGCAACATCGACATCAACGTCAGCATAGGCACCATCTTCAGCGTGCTGAAGATGCCCGAAGGCGACCGCGGCGTGGACGAGTCCGACTTCCTGCAACCCGGCCGCCAGCAGGTCGCCGCCGGTTACTGCATCTACGGCCCGCAGACCACGCTGGTGCTGACGGTGGGCGACGGCGTCGCGATGTTCACGCTGGACCGCGAACAGGGCTCCTTCGTGCTGATCGAGGAAAACGTGCAGATTCCGGAAGACACGAAAGAGTTCGCCATCAACATGAGCAACATGCGGCACTGGGACGAACCGGTCAAGCGCTACGTGGACGAGTTGCTGGCCGGCAAGGACGGCCCGCGCGGCAAGGACTTCAACATGCGCTGGGTGGCCGCCATGGTGGCCGACGTGCACCGCATCCTGTGCCGCGGCGGCATCTTCATGTACCCCTGGGACAAACGCGAACCCGAAAAAGCCGGCAAGCTGCGCCTGATGTACGAAGCCAACCCCATGAGCTGGCTGATCGAGCAAGCCGGCGGCGCCGCCACCAACGGCAAACAGCGCATCCTGGACATCCAGCCGGCCAAGCTGCATGAACGCGTGAGTGTGATCCTGGGATCGAAAAACGAGGTCGAGCGCGTCACCAGCTACCACGCCAAGTAAGGCGGAGGTTTGGCCCGGCTATAATTGCGGGCTGTATCTCAGGTTAAAGCCGGTGTAGCTCAGTCGGTAGAGCAGCTCATTCGTAATGACTAAGCTCAACCACCCAAATAGCTATACAAATCAACATCATAATCGCGCCCTTGAGCGCGATTTTTTGTTTGTGGCACAGTCATGGCACAGTGACTATGAATCATCACGACAGCCCATGACCATTGGCAAACCATCTCAGATCAACTCGAAGCAATTGAATGGAGTGCTCAATGGCTTCCATTCGTGAACGTACAGATGCCGCTGGGAAAACCAAATGGCATGCGCAAATCCGCATTCAAGGCCACCCACCACAGACTCGCACCTTCTCAAGAAAAACCGACGCCAAGCTGTGGGTCGATGAAACGGAGAGGGCAATCCGCAATGGTCGTTTCAGCTCCATCAATAACGCCCAGACCAAGACAGTAGCGCAGTTATTTGAGGTCTTCAGGGCCGACTACATGCGAAAGTCACGCACTAAGGACTACACGCAAATACTTGCGTGGTGGGAACAGCGACTCGGTAAATACTTCCTGATTGACGTCAAGGCGCCGCTGATTCAGAAATGCATCATTGACCTTGCGAACACCCCTTTTGGGCAAAAAACCAAAAAACTTCGGACTGCGTCAACGATCACGCGCTACCTAGCTGTTCTCTCACGTGCTTTTACAGTCGCTGTCGAGAATCTCGAATGGCTTGATAGATCTCCCATAGCCGGGGTAAAAAAGCCGGACAAACAACATGAGCTGATTCCGCGTGTGCTCTCGCCGGACGAAGAAGAAAGATTGTTAGCCTCGGCTGCAGTCTCCGAAAATAAATTTCTCTTGGGAATTGTCCTCATCGCAGTACGAACTGGAATGCGGTTCAGCGAAATCATGAGATTGCGTTGGAATGATTTTGAGTGGGAGAAAAGCCATGCGCTGATTATTGTCCGAAGAGCAAAAAATAATCGCCAACGTATCGTCCCGCTCCCTCACGACGCATTCCAATATTGTTTAGACCGACGACAAAACGGTCGCGCGGAAGAGGAAGAAACTCAGCTTCTTTTCCCTAACGACCCAGTGGACGCAAAAGACGTTAGACCTATCGATATCCGCACAGCGTGGAGAACATGTTTACGCAGAGCAAAAATCCAAGGCTTTCGGTTTCACCATCTGCGGCACACGTGCGCCTCCCGGCTTGCTGCCCTTGGATATAGCCTCCCGAAAATCGGCGAGTTACTCGGGCATCAAGACCATCGAAGCACGCAAATCTACACACACTTCTCTAAAGATCACGCGGTCAAGATGGTAATCGATGGCGCCAACGTCAGAACAAGCCAAACGCAATGAATGCACGGTCTTTTGAGGAAATACAGCCACTTCTTACCTTAAAAAAAGGTACCCCAAGGAGTCCTTTTTCCTTGACGGAAGAGGAAGAGCTGTTCACCCCTGACGATTGGGCATGGCAGTTTTTAAGATTGAATTCCGATTATCAAGATGCGTTTGAAAACTGTCGGAAAGCTGATATCAACGGGAATTTCCAAACCGTAACTGCCACTGTCGCACAACACCTCCGCACTCCTGTTGCCAACGAAGATTTTTGCAGAAGGCACTTTGGCCTTTCCACATGGCTCAGCCCATCCTGTCATCGGCTACCTGGTTTGAAAAGCGGCGCATCCTGGTTTTTTCCCCTGATGAAAACGCTTCTTTTGGAAAGTTCAACTGGGATCAATCTGCCGAATATCGAAAGGCGTTATGGGTATCACGGCCACGTGGTACGCACTAGCGGTCCGGCACAGGTATTTAAACCATCAAAGCCGTCCCGAGGAATGCGGACGCTGGTGAAAAGATTTCTAGTCGATTGTTCGGTGCCTGTCGCCGCACAAATGACTTCAATTGGCTGGCTCTGCAGAATTTATAGGGACAGAGATGACAGCCCCATCTCCAGGTTTCGAAAAAAACCTGCAGCGAGCAACGACGCGAGTTCTGAAGAAAGTGATTGCCCGACGCGGCGCATACCTTTTGAGACCGCGTCGGAACACGCTATTTCCGATACGTCCATCGATCCAAGCAATTCTCGAATGACTGCGGACCTGTCAGTCCCCATGTCCAATTGGTGTACGGTCGAGATAGACGTTCACCGCTCAGTCCAAACACAAATCGATGCCTACGTAAGCCTTCTCAGCCAGCGTCATATCCAAATCAAATTGGCGCTGGGTATCACCGGGAAATCGGGTAGCTGGCCAGCATCGTACAAAGTAGACATTTCGGGAAGACCGCCGCCAGGGATGAGAGCGCCTTCCGACGGGCATTTTCTTAAAGCGTTGGTTTTAACCAAGCAACTGAGTTTGCTGGGGTATTCCGCCAATGATATTGACAGCCTCTTTCCTGCTCCGCAAAGAATACCGTCTGCCATCGATAAATCGATTGCGGCCGATGACGCTTGGGACGACTGGTTGAGGGGGCGTTCGAAAAGAATTGCGAAATTCTTAAAGCAATCCAACGAAGTAATTGACGGCGGATATCGCTGGCTGGTCCACGCTCAAAAGCCCTGATTCTTCCTAGCATTAAATACCCCGCTTGGCAAACGCGCCAGCGGGGTATTTTTTTTGCCCAAAGTTGTCCAAATTGCCGGTTGTTCAGACGCTTTGGTTCGCAGGGACTAACGGCGACAGTTGAGTCCAGATCTGCAGGTCTACACCTCAACTCAACAAGGATTCTATTTATGGCAGCCCAAACACAGCACGAACCGTGCGCTTGCACTGACGCGGCAACTCTGAGCGTGATACGCAAACTATTAGTCAGCGAATGCACACCCACAAATGTCGAACAAAGAATGACCGCGGACACTGAAAGTGCTTTGCTAACGGTCGCTGAGGCGGCAAAAGCATTCAACCGCTCACCTAGTGCCATAAGGCATCTCATCTTTCAAGCGGAGAGTACCCAAGCGTCCTCTGCGGGTGGGCTCAAGGGATTCCGCGATTGCATCGTAAGACCGTTTGGACAGAGGCGTGTTTTTATCCATAAAAACCGGCTCCAGGCACTCATTGACGGTCGAACGCTTTAAGTCGAACCGCCACGAATTTAACAAAACGAACGGATCTGATATGAAAAAGCCCATCATTCCTCGCGAAAAAATTCAAAGTCTCAAAGCGGCTTTGGCCTCCCCAACCCGTGCTCGCGAGATGCTGATTCCCAACTTTATTGAGGCAGCCTCAACAACTGTATTTCTGGTTGGTAAAAACGTGCCGTTGCGAGACACGAGGATGTTTTCCTTGCTGCTTGCATACTGCCTGTCTGCCGGCAAAACCCTCCCGCCCTTTACTGGAGGGACCCCTACATCCACGTTGTATGGCTCAGGCGAGCCAGACAGCGTTGCTGACCTGTCGGAGCTGCATTTTGTGTTTCAGCGTGACGTCCATCAATCAAGTCGCTACCGTGCTGAAGAAAACCTGCAACTTTTGGACCTGTACGCAGATACAGAAAACCCAGTCACGTTGAACACTGTCCGAGGACGAGCCGAGCTGAATGCACTTCTGGGTGGAATGAGCGCATTAGTAATTCACGATCTCCCTAAATGGATGTCCCAGGGCGACCGCCAAGCTGACGATGGGCTCGAACTGCACCAGTGGCTTGCTCAGCTAAATGACCGAGGTATCGCTGTGATCGTCTTTGAACCGGAATCAAGCACGCAGTTGATTGCTGACAAAGTGCTTAAGGCGACAGCCGTCATCAGATTGGTTCATGACGCGGCGGCACCTACTGAAGTTGGTGGAGGCTTCAATATCATACGCAACAAGATGGATCGTGAAGATCCCCTGCCAAGTACTGTCCAATTCTGGTACAAGGTTTTTGATGGGCGGATGGAATTCGGCTATCAATACCGCGATCCAAAGGATCCCCACACTGCCAAGCAGGTGCAAATAATTGAACGCCAGATCGAAGTGGCGCGGCTGGCAAAACAAGGAATGCCACAGAAGGACATCGCCGAAATCTTGGAGGTCGACGCAGCGACCATTTCGAGAGACCTTGTGGCATTTAATGCCAGAGCGACGCGCGCGGCTGAGGATGAAGCTGTTTCTGACTTTGCGAGTCGCAGGAAGGCACACAGGGGGAGTGACGATAGCAAGGAGTCAGGGTAGCAACACCGCCTTCACCACACCTCGCACTGCTTACAGGACAGCAGAGGATCTGCTGCTGGCGCTGAAAGGAGGCGCGCCGTTCCTCTTCAAGACCGTGTTTCCTCATCTCACGCGGGCGGAATGGCAAATGCTGCGCAACGCTAGAAAGCAAAGCGCAGCCGTCGTTCGCCCAAAAAGCATGATTCGCCGATCATTCAGTAGCTATGAAGCACTTCTTCGTCAAGCTGACGCCCTAAGCTATCGGAAGAGGCCAAACAACTCTGGGCGACACCGGAGACCACCTCAAACTCCAGCCGAGGCAATTTCGGCACGCTTGACTTTCCCGAGAAAACTAGAGGTGGCTTACTCGCGTGCGTTAGAAGCGCTGGAAGAATTGGTCGAGGACGAACCTGGGCTTAGGGTGTATTTAGATCGCAAGCCTGAAGAATCTGGCGCTTCCAGATCCAGCATACCGCGACTCGCCGGGTCGAAGTCGCCATACACGCTCAAAACCTCTTTGAGCTTTCCCATATTGGTGATAAATGCCTTGGAGGCGAAGCTAAGCCAGCGGGGATCGGCTATGTAGCAAAAGGCAAAATTTCAAGTCCCTGAGCCGTAACCAATGGGAACTTGCAAAATTGCATGCATGCAAAGCCATATCCTCCTCGCATCTTTCCCCAGCTTATTTAGATTTTTTGCGGTATCGCTATTGGCTATACAAGCCAACATTTGTTCGGAATGTAAACAAAGTTCACCATTAACTTTGAGGACAAATGAAATGACCAGTTTTATTCCTAATAACCAGCCAGGACGGATCCATATCGACGGTATGACCGTGAACGGGCCACTTGAACACCACGCCCTAGGCGAACTGTTCTACAAGGCCGTCAGCGATACCAGGGATGAGGTTATTGCCGTCGGCGCGAGCGGGCAAAAGCAGCGTGGTAAGGCCTACACCGATAAGCCTTATGTGCGATCAAACGAGGTACAGCCCGACGGTACAGCACTCAAGCTGCAGATCGACTGCTGCCCACCGAAGGTGCTTCAAATGCACAACTTCTTTGGTCACGACGACTTGCTGGACTATAACTATGCTGTTTTCAACCGGGTCGTTAACCAATTCATGCTTCCGGTGGAGCCCCATGAGCATGAGGAATGGCGCACCGGCCAGGTATCCGTAACAAACGTCCACCTTTGCGGTAATTTCCACGTCGATACGGCGCTCAAGATGCCGATCTTTGACGCAGTTGACCGGAATAACTCTAGCGGTAAGCACCGCCCGCGCGTGACCAACATTTCCCTTGGCTGGAAGGCTAACGGGAGTAAATCCGAGTACCACACGCTTTCCCTGTACGACAAGTACTTGGAACAGGTAAAAGAGTGGAAAAATGCGGGCCCATTACAGCAAGCCATCCTTGCGAAGGCTCGGACTTCAATACGTGTCGAGGTCAAGCTCAACTCCCAGTGGCTGAGGGCCAATGATCTGCAGTACGTTATGCGCTGGAAGGATATCGATGTTCAAGCCATCTTCTTCGCTGTTTTGGCTACGTATGATGTTGCTAACGCCATTCAGCCGCTTCCCGAAGACAGCCAATTAGTGCTGCTTTCCCAGGCTGCTCGCCGCGCATATTCTCTCTGGCTTGGTGGTGTGGACTTGAGCACCGCTTACGGCCGCACAGGAGTGTGGAAACACCGCACGGAAGTGCTTTCAGTGCTGGGCATCGACATGCGAGGGCAGAACCGTCCGGTCGCAAAGCCCGTCGTCCAAATGCGAGCTGTCTTGACGCCAAACAACATCGTTCCCCTTCCCTCGTGGGCGCTCGACAGCCCTCGATACTGGGTGCCTGGCACTGCTTTCCTTGAGAACGATGGACAGCGGCAAAACGCTCAATAGGCGCACCACGCAGCTCTAAACTCGTGTTGAGCGGGCATGTCGGCATCAAAACGGTAAAGCGGCCATGGCATCAGGCGAAGCAATTTGCTTGATTGCCAATGGCTATACAAATCGAAAGGGGTCTATATGTCCGTCAAACTGTGCAAATGGGGCAACTCGACCGGGCTGCGCCTGTCAGCGGATCTGATGACCGCGGCAGGCCTGAAGCCAGGAGATTCGGTTACGGTCCGACTTCTTGACAGCGGGGACATTCGGGTGCGGCCGGCAAAAGTGCTTCAGCAGGTTGAACCGCAAGTTGAGGAGCCGGTGCAAGAGAGTGCTGAGGAATTGATCGCCAAGCATTGGTAACTTGAGGGCGGCTTGGCTTTTGACCCCCAAGTCTTGGAACTGATCCTCCTGCAGCACCTAGGGCTTGGGTTAGCCAAACCGACATCCCCCGCACACCCAATCGCCCTCTTCCCAAAAACCATCCGACATATCGCCCGAATAGCTACAAGCGCTACAGGTGCCAGTGACAGTGCTTTGAGGTTCGTACCTCTTCCTCTCAGGATCTTTGTAGCCCTTCTGACGCGATGGCAAAAGCTCCGGGTTTGGGGGCGAAGCGAAGCGCCCGCAATTCGTGCACCACTGACCACCGTGGTGCTCAATAGAGCTAGCTTTGTGGCAATGCTGACAAACCACCAAGCCCGGAGCGATATGTGGCTTATCGCCAAGCATTTCCATCGATGACGTTGCGGGAACGTGGAGTTCAGCCAAGCTTTCTATCCGTTTGCACTGAAGAAGGCTATTTTTGGTGAGATGCGCAATGAGTGGATCGAATCCCTTGTCGCCAGAGAGCACATAACAGCTTGTCTCGGGCTCAGTCTCCAAAATGCGTCCGAGTTGAAATGCGATGTGGAAGTCCAAAGCATTACGCCCCGAACCCTCTATCTTCATGAAATCTACCCGTTCAAAGCGATGTGCCGTCTTTTTCATGCGCGCTGCTTTGGGCGGATTCTGATTGGCCCCAACAAAGACAATGGCGCGATAGCTACTGTCCAACGCAGACAGATCCACCTTTTGTTTATTCTCGAAGTCCACCAGGACAAGGTTCTTGGTCATAGGTTCACGCGGCGAGGGTGACTTTTTATTTGAAGTTGAGTTTCTGCAAGATCTCGCGTGCCCGCTTGTCAATCTCGGCCGAATCCGTCGTCAGCTCGGGATCTTGGGCGGCTGTCCTGCTAACCTTGTCTAAGAATTCCAGTGTGTCCTTCACAGCCTGCTCTCTGGCCTTGGAATCGCTGGCAATTGTGACCCAGAAGGTTCCCGCGCATTCTTTAACCGCTGCATCGCTTTCTGCTGGAGTACTCAGTATCGTCTTGGTCGCCCGATTGAATGCAGGCCCCCAGTTCATGTCGGAGGCGTGCGATGGCATGACCACATCCACCGCACAGCGTGCATACGTACCTTCTCGGTTGCTTTTGTAGGCTTGATTGATCCGGTCGAACACGTGGTACGTGCCGGGGTAGACTTTGTATTGAACCGGGTTTCCTTCTGCGGCCAGCAATTGGACTTCCTCAACGCAAGGTTGCGCCGGCGTCATGTCATCTTTCTCGGCGAGCAGGTAAAGAACTGGTGAGGTGATCTTCAGGGTAGGATTTTTGTATCGCAGATTGCAGCCTGGATATACCGGTATGCTGCCAGCCCACTTAATCGACTCGGACTGTGTGATCGGAAACCGGTAGTTTGGCCACATGGCGCCCGTGACCGCGTTGCCGCCCCGAGACCACCCCAGATGGAAAATACGGGAAGCATCGATTCTGGGATGAGTGGTGAGGAGTTTCAGGGCGTAGATGGCATCTGAAATGTTTACCGTGGTGTTCCAAGTCAACTGGGCACCAGTTCCGGCAATCATCGCGCTATTTCTTGGCGTGAAGCTATCCACCATGAAGACGGCGTACCCAGCGGCCAGCAGAGGCTTTGCCCAGACTTCACGCATACCCTCCGTGATTCCGTCACTGCCGTGACTCATCACCACTACGGGGACTTTCCCACTTGAGTTCTGCGGCATCGCCAAGTCACCGTGAATGAGCTGCGCTGGCCCAAGCTGACCTCGAATAAGTGCCCAACGATGCGGGGGATTGGATGCCATGAACTCAATTCGGCCGGTCTGACCGGCGCTCAAGTCCGCCAGTGGGGCTGCAGTAGCGACGTTGCTGCAAATAGTCATTGCGACCCACCCAATAGAACCCAAAATGCTTCGCATATATCCCTCCATTTCAACATAATTCAATAGCAGCAGAGCGCGAAGGCGAATGACCTTTGTGTGGTTTAGTCTAGAGATTCTCCATTCATCACAGCGTGGCGATTGAGAATTTCTGACTCCGAAGAATCGCGTTTGACTATCCAGTGCTTGAGTGGAATCTGCTCAATCAAAGCCACATGAAGAATCTGATTGAGGATATCGGAGAAGGAACGGCCGCGCCAGCCTGAAGTGTAGAAATTGGTTCGCGTAGACTAGATGACAATCGACTGCAACCGCAACGAGGATCCACAGTGTCTAAAGAATCCGTGTCGTGGGGGCCGACCGACGCTCGCTGCGAGTACACCTTACGGGAACTGGAAAGAACCGCAACAAACGCTGTCCTTCGCTTCAAAAATGTGTCGCAGGTACTTCCGGCCCATCCGGTAGACATCGTCTACCACTACACGGACTTAGCAGGTCTACTTGGAATCGTTCGTTCTGGTGAACTATGGCTTACCGATGCCACGCAACTTAACGATCCGACTGAGCTTCGTCATGGCTTGTCGTATGCGCTCGAAGTGATGAAAAGTTGGTTCCCATATGACCGAACAGACCAGTACTACGTCTTCGTCAATCGCTTCTCACGTTTCGTAGACGAACTAAGCGTTGATACGGGAATTCACTTCGTTGCGTCGTTCAGTGCGAACGGAGATGACCTCAACCAGTGGCGCGGCTATGCGGCGCAGGGAAAGGGTTTTGCATTAGGTTTCGACGCGCGCATTCTCGCAGAGGGGTTTACCAAATTCGATTCGGATTCTTCAGCATTTGCCGCCATTTACCGAGATGTTGAGATGAGGTTTGTTTTGCAACCCGTAATTGGAGAAATTTTGCAGGCTGCCTGGCTTGCAGGCACAACCCGCAGCCAAGAGATGGCTTGTCCTTCATGGTATTGGGACGGGATGTTCAAAATCGCGTCCCAGGCGTTACTGCGCCTGTCTATACCATTCAAGAATGAGGCATACAGCACAGAAGAAGAGTATCGACTATTGCGCATGTCTACGCGAGGGTCAAATGTAAGGTCACGCTCCAGAAGTGGGGGCATGATTCACTACGAGGCGTTTGATTGGCGCGCTGCGTGTCCCGCTTCCCTGGTACGTATCGTATCCGGCCCAGCGGCGAATCTAGAGGAACTTGATCAGTTGACGGAGATTGTCGCGACATTACCGTTCACGCCGAAAATTTCGCGGTCGAATATTCCCTTTCGATCTGTGTAGCGTTTTAGATTAGATTGGACTTTCCAGTCCGAACTTCCGCCGCTCTCTTCGAACTTCTTGCCAAACCAACACCATCGTATAGTCTAGGTCAGGCGCAGTTTGGCCAATGCCAATTAACATTAGCTCATCTCGAATCACTTAAACGTACCCCTAAACGCCCGCGCCTTGGGAAGATGACACATATATGGAACCTGATGATCTGAAGCGATCAATCGTTCGTGCAAAACTGGCCTTACCACTTTCGGCAGTGAAGTTACACGCACTAGATGCGGAGGGAACAGAGGTAAGAGGAGCCTACGCCACCGGATTCATTTGTCGAGAGTCAGACGAACTTTATCTTTACACATGCTGGCATGTGGTTACTGGTTATGAATCTCCTTGGAATGTGAAAACTGGCAATGAACCGTCAACTCGCAGGAGCCTTCGGGTGGAAGTGCAGTCGTATACGGAGCCTGAGCCAGGAGTCTTCCTCATAAGCGGCCGACGAGCATTTACAGTGCCGCTCTATTCAGACGCCGGGTCACCACTATGGTTACAGGACGAGCACAGCAGGGAGAACTTCCCTTTAGAGTGCATCGGAATCAGGGTGCCTGCGTACTTTGACGTGATCAAGATTAAGCTAGCGCCAGGAACTCCAATTGCTCCCGCGCATGTTGTTAGTCGTGGCGCGCTACGGCATCCGTACATAGGCGATAAGCTTTATATTGCGGGTTTTCCATACGGTTATAGTGCAAGCGGTTTAACGCAACCGACCGCCGTGGTCTTGACGCGACATGTATCGTCATCCGCGATTGGAAAGGATGTACACCGCTTCCTAGCTGACGGACCTGCGGCACCAGGGATGTCGGGGGCGCCTGTTTTCCTGGAAGCGGAAGACTACGGTCTGCAACTAATGGGAATTTACGCTGGATTAATTAATCCCAGCGCCACTGTCAGGAACCATCACGAATACGCCGCGGCCCTCGCAGACTGCTATAACTTAAGCATGTTTTGGAGTCCGTTATGGCCTAAGGCGATCAGCCCGTCTACGAGCAATGACTCTTCTGATAGTCACCGATCAGCAGACTAAACATCCGCAGAGCAAGTGGCGTAAGTAAGTTCCATAACCATGTCGATCAACGTCAATAGCGAGCACGGCGTGCTTCACTGGCTATCGACAATATGTACTTATCGATAGCCAGCGCTCCTCCCGCATAAACACCATAATTCAAGGAGGACGTTCGCTTTAGGCCTGACACTGCCGCTCGATCTATGTCTTGGACCATCCGCTACGCGAGAGGCCTGGGTATCTCGCCGGAAACGTCAATTACAACTACAACGACTTTGCTGGCCCGCTCTGGCGGGATAAAAGACTGAAGCTGCAACTGCATCTCCTTTGCAGACCTAGGAACCTGTAGGGGAGCGGGTGGCTTGGGAATGGGATTGCCCCTCTTTCCGCCGAACCAAAAGACAACATAAATTCCAAATCCCCGAGCATAAGGATCCCGGATGTAGAACCGCTCCAATTGATCTTGGATGGAACTCCAGACCTCTCGGTGATAGTCGCGCTTGAGCTCAAGTACCAGCTTCATTTCCGGAAGCAGGGCAACTATGTCCGCACGTTTGTCAGCGGCCATATGACCTTCCGGTTCAATTGAAATACCTTGAACCCTGGTTCTATTCTTCAATAGCTCCACAAGATAGTCGCGACAACTCTCTTCACTCTTTGGGCTGTCGACCCTGCCGTAACTGTCTTCGTTCCAAAATCGCTTATACACATCGACATTTGATGCGGCAATGTGAGTCCCGAGATCTTCGAGGTGATCAAGTATCAGTGCATGAAGATCCGAAATTCCCGCAGGCGTACCGTTCGCAAGCGCCGCGACGGCGCCTTCCCACCCAGGTTGCTGAAACTCAGCATCTACAACTCGGACCTGCTGCTGCGCAATTGCGTGTTTGATGTCTGCAACGTAACTTAGGGCTGTTGGCTCCATCAAGAGCCGCCGAAGTGCCTCCGCAGCTTTACGTGCAGAATCAGCCGACAGCAACGATAAAAGTTTCAAAGCGTAGTCCGTAGCATCCCAAGCATTCGTATCGCCACTCCAGCCGCCAGTAGGATGAGGCGTGCGTGGATACTGACTGAAGGTCAGACGGAGCATATGTTCGATCTGCTGACACGAAAGCTTCGCGTCACTGCCAGGCTGGCGACGTGCAAAACCACTGAGATCACGGAAAGCCCAGACCAGTTGCTTAGTTGCCTCGCTCTCTAGTGCATTGCAGAATGGGCTGAACTCTACGGGCTCAACGAGAAACCCGGCAGCCAACCACAGCATGCGGGATTCAGAGCTGGAGCTGCTTTTGGCAATAGCTTCTCGCGCAACGTCCAGTAGCTGCCTAGGGTCGCTTTCCTTCACCGCCACCGGAATCAAGTGATGCAGCGCCTGGACTGCCGCCGCTGGATATTCCTTCAATAGCAAAAGTGCGACTCCGGATCGATGCGATTGAAGCGCTTCCTCATGCAACAGTGCATGTAATCCGTTGATGTGTTCTGCTCCCCGCGCAAGGTCGGCACTCGAGAGGGCAACGTACGCAACTACGACCAAGTCAGGTCGACCTTGAAGCAGTGCTGATTTCCATGCATGCACCTGTTGATGGCTGACATTCCCTTTTTGGACCAAGGTTGGATGAAGGCATTCGATCATCAATGCCGCCTGCAAATACTCGTCCCTGAGACTATTGAGGTCCTCACCTGCTTCAACATACTCATCAAGTCCAGCGATGACCGCATACCACCAAGGAAAATGCTGGTGCTCCGTATGCATTCGAATAACTTCGTTGAGTTCCGTTATCTCACCTCGGCGAACTAAGGAGATGAGACCCTCGAGAGCAACCTCGGTATCTCGTTCGCCAAGCTCTGCGATTAGTCGATCACGAGGCGATGCGTTCCTATCCAGGTCGGAGAATAGTGCGAAGTAGACCTTAGCGATGAAGGTCAGCCATGCAAGGTGCGTACCGCTACGAACGCTCTCACGTTGCAAATCGAAGTCAGCGCGATTTTTCGCACGAACGGAATCCCGCTTCTCCGATTGCTCTTGTCGGCGTTCCGCGTCCTCGGTTCTCCAATCAGGAATTTCGGCGATGGAACATACTTGTCGAACAGCCTCCAGCCCTTGGTCTCCTTCTGCATAGCTGAAGAGGTCTTCAAAAGACGTGCGGGCATCCTGGCCAATCCGGAACGTCAAGCTCATAGCGATCTCGTAAAAAAACTCCTTCTTCTCTCTTGAGGATTCCGAACGTAATTCGCTAACAACGCTCGCGAGAAGCAGACTGTCATTCACTCCAAAGAGCATGAGCTCCCGCAGCCGGTGAACGAACCCCCACCGTTTCTCATCGACGACGAGTGACTGTAGTGCGGCACTAACTGCTCGATTAACAGTAGACGGATTTGCAGCAAGTAACGCTCTTACTTTTTCAGCACTTCCATCACCGAAGTGGTCGGCAAGCCCACGTCTAAACTCAAGCCAGTTGAGAAGTCGATTTCCCTGTACGTTCGAGTCGATGGTTAAGTATCGGATCAGTAGACTGTCGAACTCTCGCAATACTTCCGATGCGCCGTTGTGTTCACCGTTCGACAACTGATGCCCGCCGTATTCGGCTAGGCGATCCATGATCGCACCGATATCCTTGTCCGCCACTTTTTCTGCAAGATGCCAAAGTCCTCCGGCGGGCATCTGGATGTTGGAGTTGAGTGCATCGAGAAACAGTTCAACCAACTCGTCTATGCCGAAGTGATTGCCGTAAAGTCGTCGAAGAATCTCCGACCGAAGCCGCAGTTCATCCTCCCCCCTGCCAAGTAATTTATATACTTCGGGGAATCCAGCGACTAAAAACTCCATACGAAATAGCGCTTCAACACTCGCATGGCGTTCCGCATATGACGCGAGTGGATCAACTACCACCGATTGGAGGTCTTTCGCCAATTCAGGGGGGACGTGGCCAGCGGATAGAGAATCTAGTATCAGTATCCGCAAACTGAAACCCGCGTCATGATTCGCGAGGATTGACCGAAACCCTTCGACCATGTCAGGCCCTGACAAGCCCGCGACCGCGGCGGCTGACCAGTGACCATCGCGAAACCAAGGATCAACGTCCGCCAACTGCGCCAATGACAGCAGAAGGTACTGCCGCAACCGAGGTGGGAGGGCCCTTGCATCGGCATAGCTCAACACCCCAAAAGGGTCTGCATCTATCAATGCTTGGGCGTGCTCTGGAAGGTGAACCGCTAGCCAAGCGTGTAGACCGCGAAGTTCTGAGGCAGGTCTGCCATCGATTCCTAGGAGGGCTCGAACCCGCCCGAATGGCAGACCATTTCGAACTCTTTTTGCAAGCCAAGTAGCTCCAAGGTATTCCGCGATGGTGCGGTGAGCATAATCTACCGTCTCAGTCATTGGGTCTGATATGAAAGCCCTACGTCCCATAGCTGAAAATGCTTTGTCTAGATCTCCGGCGCAGAGACTTCGGTAGCTTGGCAGATCGTCCCCCTGATTATTTTCGGTCAGACTTATCCCATGAATGTCGCTGATCAGGCGAACGGCACACAACTCGCCGGCAGGTTCAAGTAACTCATTTGACGAGAAGCGGCCACTTTGGCGAAACCTCTGAGGGTCGCTGTGCTCCTCCAGCAGAATATCAACTGCTTTTTGGAACAACTGAGATCGAGTATCCGGCCAGTCTCCTTTGCGTACGACATCTGCGAGCATCGTTAGATTCTGCGGATTCCCCAAGAAATCGTCGAGGCCGCGATCTGATGCCTCGGCTAAAAAGGTTGCTGGGTCTACGACGCCTCGCGCCTCAAGTACGTCAATTTGCTCCTGGTTAGAGAGTGGCTGGAGGCTGAGCACAACGTAGCCACCAGCACGCTTAAAAAAAGTCCGGAATGCGGCCAAATCGGTTTCGCCCAGCCAATCTGCGGCCCGGCAAGCAATCCGGACTTGTTCTGTCTTGATCTGAAACAGCTTCCTCACAATTTCGTCAATTGCATTGTGGTCCACGCGCCCGGCGCGGCGTTCGTCCAGTGCGTCGATGAACAGGACCTTTTTATTCACCAACGAATCGGCGTCGATATTTAGGAATGCTCGTGCAGTTAGGGACTCGCCACCCGCACTGCGTGCGTACTCGCTAAAGAGATAGGTCTTTCCGGCTCCTGGATCCCCGAGAAGGACGATGTTGGGAATGTGGAGATATGCCGAAAAAGGATGTCGTCCCTCTTCCAGGAGAGGCTTGGAACTTATCTGTTGGACGAATCGATCATTTACGGACATGGGCTATGACGCTTTGTTGGGTAGCGCAAGTGTTACAGATTTCCAAACTTTCCAAAACAGGACGATGGTCAATATGACTTGTGTTTGGTTGCCGGCGCTCCCGTAGAAGCAATAGTCGCCAAAATACACTCCGAAATATCAGGCCCAGTGACCGGCATCGGGCAGTTATTTTTTGGTAACGCTACTGTCGCCTCAGTCTGATGCTGCCGATAGCGAAAATGCGACTGTGACCCTAGCTATTGATAACTACATATTGTCGATAGCCAGCAACTCATACAACGGCACGTACAAAATGCACGACTTTAGCGAAGCATTCACGGCGCTTCGAGAAGCGGAATAAGTCTATATCGAAGTCGTCAACTTGAGGCATTGAAGGCGCTGCTCGAGAGTTGCACCGCAGCGAAAGAAATAGCTATTGGTGTCTCAATGGGGTAGAAGGCACTCGCGATTTATGACTTCACTCCCTAAACAGAACATCCGCTCCAGTAACATTCTTATCCCCAATTGGGAGCATCTCGTCACGCGATAAATTTTCGATCGCACTCAGAAGGCATCTTCGTGTCGCTGCGACATCGGACGCTGGCACGTCCCTCAAGGCAATTGCGTTGACCTCCTCGGCCAGCGGGACCAAAATTCCATTGAGATTTCGACCCAAAGGCGTCAGGAAAACATAGATGTTTTTTCGGTTCTCTCCTCTGCGCTCTAGCGTGACATAGCCAAGCGACTCCATAGCTCTCAGTGCTACGAAAGTAGTGGGCTCCATGAGACCGGCTTCAATGCTTAACTCCCTCTTGGTCAAACCATCGCGCAACCACAAAATTCGCAGAAAAGTCCAGTGCCCGAGCTGCACATTGTGACGGGCTAGCCTGATCTGCAGAGCGCGCAGGAAGCAGCGCGTTGCGTCCTTTATCAAATGTGCCATCCGATCATTCGGGACAGCTTCGTGCCAATGTCGCAGGACGCGATCCGTCATTTCGCCTTCAGGTCGTTCCCTTTTTGCACTCATGATGAATATTCTTGCATAGGATCTAAAGTAGGACGTCTGCCTGCGAAGTACTGGATTGCAGCAGTGCCAAGCATGCAGCGAGCGTACCTCGCGCCCAAATTCCGCTATGTTGCGGTGTTATGTCATGGCGCAAAGCGCCGTACAGCTCGTCAATGACCTCAGCACGAGGGACGGCAGATGGTGGCAGGATGATTTTTCGTCGCTCACGGTCCGAATGAATCCATACACCATCGGGCACCGGCCGAATATCCGCACGCTCGCAGCTTACGATCACCGGCCCGAAGTGCTGGTATGCCCGCGGTGGCGTCTCGGCCCGCACGTCAAGATACTTGGGCCCACCATAGGTCGTTGCCGCCTTCAGCTCCGCTTCATCTGCCGCAGTGCCGATCTGCGCCAACCGCTGTCTGGCCTGAGAATGTCGCTCGGGAGGTTTCGCGCGCCCCATCTCCGAGGTCCAGTCGCACCACTCGTCAGAATCGAAATGCGCATATCCACTGTACGTCACGGATGCAAAGCAGCCATTGGCAAACCACACCATGGCGGCATAAGCGCCTTCAGTAGGGCGCGCTTCATCCCAGCAGCCCGTTGCAGCGCGCACGCGTATGACCGGGCTGCCGGCCAACATGCGCACGATGTCAAGCTGATGCGCCGCCTGGCTAAACACAACGCCGCCACCCTCCTGCGTGTTTAACTCCTCAGGGCGTCGCGGACGGTAGAGAAAGTCTGTGTAGTTCAGGGCATGGATCATGCGGACCGCGCCGCACTCGCCACTGTCCACTAGATCGCGGACCAATTTGTAGGGTGCGTCGAAACTGTGGCAGTGGCCAACGATTAGCTGCACATTCGCGCGTTCGCAAGCGGCGATCATTGCGTCGCACTGGGCAAGCGTCAATGCCATAGGCTTTTCGAGCAGCACGTGCTTGCCATGTCGAGCCGCCAACTCTACGTGCTGCGCATGGAACTGGTGCGGACTAGCCACGTACACGACTTCAACCTCGGGGTCGCTACAAAGCGCTTCGACATCGCGATGCGTAGCGGCTCCAAAATCGGAAGCCAGCTGACCCAGAGGCTCTTCACGCGTGTCGAACCCCGCCACGATTTTCACGCGTGGATCGTAGAAGAATGTTGGAAGCATCAAACTGAACGCACGGCCCAGCCCGATGACGCCTATTCGGATAGGCGTTTTTCTCACAGGTCTAGCGTCAATTCGCCGCCTTGGGCGCGCGAGACGCATACCATGATCTGCGATGTCTGCTCCTCGGGCATCAACACCATATCCCGATGGTCCGCCTGACCAGAGAGCAACCGCGTGCGACACGTACCGCAGGTGCCACTTTCGCAAGAGGCAGCAACCTTCACACCTGCGCCCCGGGCAGCCTCGAGGATGGACTGGCCCACCGCCACCTGAAGCGTCTTGCCCGACCGTGAAAGATGAACGGTGAACGGATGGTCGTTCTTTCGCGCGACCGATCCGTCGGTGAAACTTTCAAAATGGACCCGGCCGGCATTCCAGTGCCCGCTCATGTCTTTGACCGCGTCCATCAGTGGGCGCGGACCGCAGCAGTAGACATGCTGTTCGGTCTGCGGCTTCTCGAGCCATGGCCAGAGATCCAAAACACGTCCCGGATCACCTTCGTCGTGGTGAATCCGGATCTGGTTGCCTGTTCCCAGCTCCTTGAGTTCCTCAACGAAAGGGGTCATCGCACGTGATCGGGTGAGGTAAACCAATTGCCATTTGGCATCCAATCCCTGCAGTGACCGGATCATGGACAGAATGGGTGTGATGCCAATGCCGCCTGCAATGAACAGATAACTGCGCGCGCCACGGGACATCCTGAAAGCGTTCTCCGGTTCAGACACCGCGACTACGTCCCCCTCCGCCGCACTGTCAACCATGCTGATCGAGCCACCCCGTCCAGAGGCGTCACGTTTGACCGCAATCACATAGCGATTGCGCTCGTCGGGATGATTGCACAACGAATATTTACGCACTCCACCGGCGGGTGTGCGCACACGGATATGGGCACCGGGAGTAAATGCAGGCAATAACTGTCCGGGCGGCGAGACCAGGTCGAAACTGCGTATGCCATCAGCGACCAGAGCTGCGCGCTCAATTCGTAGCATCAATGCGGGTTCAGTGTTGTCGTTCATGGCGCAATCAAATGCTGTAACTCTCGTACGTAGCCGGATGGAAAACCTCGCTCAGGGGCACCTGCCGAGGCGACAGGCCTTGGGAGTGGTGATAGCGCAGGAATGTTTCCAGCGTTGGCTGGTTTTGGGCAACACCATAGGACCAATAATCCTGGCCCATTAGCGCACGCGCAGCGTGCAACTGCTCCTCGACAAAAGGCAAAGTCACTTTGGTAGCCGAGGTGTCGCCCAATGCTTCCAGCGCCGCAGCCTTCGACTGCGTAAACGCCTTCACTACCGCGCCAGGTAGCCAAGGATGCTGCTGCGCTAGCGCATTGCGAATTCCCACCACATGCATGATTGGAAACACGCGTTTGCGGCGGTAGAAATCTTTGGCTACGGCGGTGGGATCATCGAAAAGCCAACCCACATTTGGATTGCGCAGCGCCTGCACGCCTGGCGGACGAGGCGCGATGAACGCGTCAATTTCACCTTCATCAAGCAACTCCGTGATGGTTTTCCCTTCGGGCGCACTTTCGAGGCGTACATTCGCGGGAAGTTCAAGCTTGATTTTTTCAGGCCGTCCCGGGGTGTCGATGCCGCCACGAACCCAAGTCACGTCGGAGGGCTTGATCCCGTACTCGTCTTCCAGGAGCGCTCGGGCCCAGACGATGGCGGTAAGCTGGTACTCGGGCACCCCAATGCGGCATCCTTTCAGGTCTTCCGGTGTTTTGATGCGATCGCGACGCACATAGATGGAGGTGTGGCGGAACGCCCGGGACAGGAAAACAGGAACCGCGATGTACGGCGATTCGCCCCGCGAGTGTTTGACCAGATAGCTGGAGAAGGACAGTTCTGCGATGTCGAAGTCTTGGCTGCGCATGGCGCGGAAGAACATCTCTTCTGGATTCAACAGCATGAAAACGGGATCCACGCCATCGATTTGCACCCTGCCATCGTATAGGGCGCGTGTACGGTCATAGTCGCCCATAGCGACGGAAAGTTGAAGTTTGGTCATCAAGTCTCCTTCAGGCTTTAACTTGGTAGGCGGTATCGCCTACCGCCTGCTGTCCCTGCCAAACATGCTGAGCGTCGTAGGTGCGCCAGTCGATGGTTTTGGGCACGATGGCCTGGAAAGCGCACACCTGAGGAGACACAGCTTCGGCACCAGTACCGATCGCAAGGCCGCCACCTTGAAATACGCCCACCGCATCCAGCATTTGCTTGCGGAACTCAACCACCGCCAGATCACTGGCGCCAAGACGATCTCGCGTGCGGTCGGCGATTGGACCCATCGTGACCCACATGGCAACATCCTGATTCGGGAAACCGGTGATGCCGGTGAAGTTACCTGCCTTCATGGCCTGGCGGTCCTGCAGGAACATGTTCTCGCGAGTGCGCAGGGGCTTGTACAAACGATCCAGGTCAACGCCCACTTGCTGGCGCAGGAATTTACGCCACGTGTCGGTTTCGGGCGTTTGTGCCGGGTGCCCCCACGCGATGAAGTAAAACGCGGTGGAGATGTCGTCTCGGGGTACGTTGATGTTCGCCACGTTGTACAGGTTGTTTGGCGGAATCAGGGCCGTCGCCGGCGCAACGAACACTGTAGAGCGTATGTAGTCGTGCGTGGCCGAGTTTGTAATCGGGCGGCGCAATGCCGCATAGCGGAAGCCATATCCGGTTCGCTGCACCTGCATGCGCGGCGCTTTGTCTGTTGAAGGCCGCAGCCAGGTCTTGTCTGTTGCCTGAGCGCTCTCGACTCGAGCTGGCACCATGTCTGATGAATGCAGGCTGGAGCTGTGAGCCGAATCAATTGCTCCTTCGAGCACCTGGGCCCAGTTACAGGGCAGGATTGCCTTGGCGATGCTGACCCGCACGTCCTCCGTCGGCGCCCAAGCGGGCGGGCGGAACTCAGGTACCGATTCGGCTGGCCCAAACCAGGCCCACACCAGACCGGCCCATTCGTACACAGGATAGGCCTTGTGTTTCACCCGGTCAGCCATACCACTGGCACACGGTTCTGATGCCATCTCGAGCACGTTCCCCTTCACGTCCATCTTCCAACCGTGATAGAGACAACGCAACCCACCCTCTTCGTTGCGGCCGAGGACCAACGATGCGCGTCTGTGAGGGCAGAACTCTTCCATGACACCAACACTGCCTTCACTGTCGCGGAACACTACCAGGTCCTCCCCGAAGACGCGCGCGTGTACGGGCGGGCCATCGGGCTCGGAGACCTCCTCTCGCAAACACACCGGTGTCCAGTGCTGGCGCATCAGTTGGCCCATGGGCGCATCCCCTTCTACGCGGCACAGCAAATCGTTTTCTTGCATCGTGAGCATGTTTGGATCCTTTTGTATTTGATTAGATATCTAAGTTTGACGCGCCATTTCGCCCGGGAAATGCGATTTGCACTCAAGGCGCCAGCGTGATGTTGATGTTCTTGAGCTGGGTGTAATGCAACAACTCTTCCAGCGATTCCTCCCGGCCAATGCCGGAAAGCTTGTAGCCGCCGAACGGCGCACCGATGAAATGCCTGCTGGCGTTGTTTATCCAGACGTAACCCGCCTGCACCTGTGCTGCGGCGAGGTGAGCATTGGCGAGATTGCCGGTCCAGATCGAACAGGTCAGCCCATATTCCACCGAATTAACCTGCGACAACATGTCTTGTGTGTCGCTCCATTTCAAGATTGACAAAATAGGGCCAAAGACCTCCTCACGCGCGATGCGCATGTCCTGAGTGACCTTATCGAAAATGGTTGGCTCCACGAAAAAACCATTAGCCAACGCGGGATTGTCCGAACGCTTTCCGCCGTGCAGTAAGCGCGCGCCATCCGCGTGAGCGACATCGATGTAGCGCAGTACCTTGTCAAACTGGTCCCTGGAAACAAGCGAGCCCATTGTGGTCGACATCTCGGTGGGCATGCCTGGCTGGAAGTGCTGAACCTGAGCAAGCACGCCCTCGACAACACGCTCGTACACGGATTCATGCACGAACAACCGGGACGTTGAACCGCAGGACTGACCGCACCACCCAAAGTTCATGCCAGCTACAGCACCGCGGATCGCCGCGTCAATATTGGCATCAGGAAACACAATGCAGGCGTTTTTTCCGCCCAGTTCCAGCGAAATCTTCTTTAATTGTTCCGCAGCGGTGCGCGCGATGGTTCGGCCAGTGGCCACGCTTCCAATAAGGGCGACGTGCTGTACCAAAGGATGCTCCACGAGGGCTTGTCCTGCAGTCGCACCGCCGGTGACAATATTCAGCACGCCAGGGGGAAGAATTCCATCGATCAACTCCATCAAGCGGTAAGTCGACAAAGGCGCCTGCTGAGGGGCTTTCATCACCGCCGAGTTTCCCGCCGCGATTACTGGCGCCAGCTTGCCCGCGACAAACATTAGGGGATGGTTATAGGCAACGATGCGCGCGCAGACACCGAGGGGCTCGCGCACTGTCAGGTTCACGACGCCGTCGCCCATGGGCATGGTTTCGCCCTTTATCTCTGTGACGAGTCCGGCAAAATACTCCACCTGAGCGGCGGCAGCAAGTGCATCACCTGCCATTTCCTTGACAGGATTGCCGCAATTTGCAGCATCGATTAAAGCCAGTTCACCCGCGTTTTCCCGTAGCACCTGCGCTATCTCGCGCAGCATCGCAGCGCGCTCCAGTGGCTTGACTTGGCGCCAGGCCTCAAACCCTGCTTGCGCCATTTCGACAATAGCCTGCACGTCGGATGCATCGGCCTCCGCACATGGGCCAAGCGACTCGCCGGTGGCAGGGTTCCACGTGTCCCGGTAGCCGCCACGAGGCTCAATCCATTTTCCGCCAGCATATAGCTGACGGTGACGCGGCAAAACGGATGCAATGTTCGCCGAAACCGTGCTGGAAAAAGTTGTTTCCATAGGGTCAATTTACCTTCGTGTTGTTTGAGGTCGCCGCTCTGGTTCGGATCAGTGAGCTACGGAGGAGCGCGGGGCGGGGCCGTACTGTGGCCACTGTGCCTGTTGAAGCATCGTTGACAGCCAGCTCAACAGCGGGAGAAGCAACGTCCACACAGGCCCCAGCCAGTTGTTTGTGCACCGATGCGAGGCCCAGCATCATGGCCTGCCGCTGTGGTTCCGACATCGCGGCGTGCATAGACCGGTTGACCTCGCTCGCGACATCCAAAAGTTCATCTTTAAGCCCGTGCGCGTGAGCGGTCAGGTTGACGAACATGCGGCGCTTGTCGGCGGTGTCTCTCACTCTCGCAACCAGGCCCAGTTTCTCCAGCGTACGAAGCGTCATCATCAGCGCTGGCTCCGCCATGCCCAACGTTGCACTGAGCTCTCGCTGTGATACTCCATCTTGCTGCCACAGCGCGCGCAGCACGAACCAGCAACTGCCTGGAATGCCATAGGGCGCTAGCCGGGCGTACAAGACCCGCTTGACATAGCGGGCGGTATCGCAGATGAGAAAGCCCAAGCTCTCGCCGAGTTCTGGCAACTGGCCGCCCTCCAACAGAGGGTTAACAGTGTCTAACTTCCGTCTTCCGGTCACTGCGGACTCCGCACCTGCCCGTACATCACACGACGGTAATACTCGTAGAAGCCGCGGATTGGACCTTCAGTGACCATGTTGCCGTCGTCCGGCGCCGCGCCTTCGCGTCCACCCAATTCCACCACCGCTATGTGCGAGGGGTTTGGACGGATGCCTGCGCCGGAATACTCTAAAACCTCGGTGTCGTCGATTGATACGAAGCCAGACGGGCCGGTAAGGTTGGCTTGGCGCAGCCTGCGCAACGTAGTCTCCTCGCTATCGTCTTCGTACCCAAAATAGGTCCACTGCAACTCGAACTCATCAGGCCCACGCGGAATGACATAACGCATCTGTAAGCTGTTGCCCTGCTGCTGAAGCACCAGATCGGGAAACACCGTCTGAATCTGGATCGTGACATCGTCATCGAATTCCTTGGAGGCGGATACCAGATTCATGTCGTTAAGCTTGAGATCCTTGCGGTACGATTTCATGTCTTCGGTACCGCTGGTCTCACCTGCCGTATTACGGATCGACGCGAATACGTTGTGGGCCAGGGTTCGCTCATCGGTGACAGTGATGCCCTTTTGGTCAATGCGGTACAGGCCGAAGCTGATCAGGAAAACGTGCAGCAGGGAGGCGTGGTATGGATCCTTGATGTTCTCCATGTAGAGTTTCCAGTTGCCCTTGATCCGCTGCCGCTGGTGGCCCAGAACCTTAGTCTTCCGGCCATTGAAGATGCGAGTGAAGTATTCGTAATTGCCTTCGCCCAAGTACTCGCGCAGAGGGAGAGCTTCGTGATCAAAAGTGGCGAAAATGCAGCCGTTGATGCTCTCGACCTTCAGGGTGCGAAGCCCGTGCTGCTTCGTATCGAAGTCGGCCGGAAATCCTCCCTTTCCCTTTACGCCACGTTTGAACGGCACACCCATGAGATTCCCCTTGAGGTCGTACGTCCACTGGTGATATGGACACATGATCTCCTTTTGGGTTCCATAGGCAGCCTGGCAGACCTCCACCCCGCGGTGTGCGCAGCTATTGAGCAATACGCTGAGTTGTCCGTCTTCAGCACGGGTAACGATTACCGTCCGTTCGCCGATAGTGGCGCGCTTGAAATCGCCTGGATTGGGAATCTCGCTTTCCAGGCCGACCATGTGCCAGTGCGGACCGTAGAAAACGAGTTCCAGCTCGCGCCGGTAATTGTCCTGGTCGGTATAGACCCAGAGCGGGATTCGAGAACTGTCCTCACGCGGCCAAATCTTGATTGGCCGCATTTCGGTTGCGGCTACATCTGCGGAGCCTGCGTTGACGTGGGGGCATGGTTGATTCATATTCAGTCCTTTAAACGGGATAGACCAGTGCGCCGGCGAGCAGTTCGGTATCAAATACCACTACCCGTTCACGGAATTTCAATTCAGCCTCACGTGCGTCGACAACGTCAAACGTGCGGCCCACAAGTTGCAAATGAGTTGTGCCGTCCACCAGCGTCTGATACACAGCCAACATGCTTCGCGTTCGCAAAGCGGCTTCGTCGCCGTCAACCACGCGCACGCCACTCAAGATGTGCGTCAGGCTGCGAGCGGAATAAACAAGCGTCCCCTGAATTGCTGCTACCCGGTCCTTCAAAGCACCTTTATTTTCCGCAAACATGGGCCCAATGCGCTGGCCCCGGTCATGGTTGGGACGCGACACGATCCGGTAAAGACAATCGTCAGTGAAATATTCGGGCCACTGTGCAATATCGAGATCACAGAGGGTTTCTGCGTACCGGGTGTACAAGTCCACCACACGCTGCTGCATCAATTGATCACTCATGGTTTACTCCTTGCGTCCGGCGAACGGTGCAGCGCCCGACTTAACATGACCGTGCAGGGGCGGTGGCGGAGAAGGATGACGCCCAACCTGCGACTCGGGCTCCTCGCGATAAAGCTGCGCGGCCTCCATCACGGGCGCGTCGCTGACACTGAAGAGCGTCGCGCCTTGGCCAAGCGACCGATGCTCATGCCACATCCATGTCGGCACTACAAAAACGTCGCGTGGGCCCCAGTGAAGTTCGGTGTCGCCGATACGCGTACTGCCCTCCCCTTCGATGACGTAGTAAACCGTGCTGGCGGTTCGGCGGTGCTGCTGGCCGACAAAGCCGGCGCGCAGCCGCTGTACGCAGCAGCGAAGGGTGGGCAAGGTCGAGCCGCCCGTCGTCGGATCCACATACTCAAGAATGACGTCGTCATAGGGACTGGCTGGCCCACCCTCACAAAACAAATCCAGTTGCCGCTTGACGTCGGCCCAAGGATAACGGCGGGGCAATGCGCCGCCAACGGGTTTTTCCCAGATCGGGCGGACGATGCCAGTGCGTTCGCTCGAATATTCATGCCGTTCGGCCCGGATTGGCTGCGTAGTGTTTCCCAATGGCTGGTAGGCCATTTGGCCGAGTGACAGCATCAAGGGGACGTCCAGCACATCAAGCCATACACCCAAGCTCTTGCCTTCGTTATGGTGGTCGTGCCAGGTCCAGGCTGGCGTCAGCACCAGGTCATGCGTTTCCATCGGCAGAACCTCGCCGTTGACAACAGTAAATAGGTTGGGATCACCGTCCATCACGAACCTCAGCGCCGATATCGGGTGGCGGTGCGCCCATGCCACCTCTCCAGGTTTAACCGCCTGCATTCCGGCCAAAATGGTGTGAGACGTGCCACCACGCTCAAGTCCGGGATTAATGAAAGATAAATTCCGCCGGGCCGTGAAACTTTCCTCCATGACGTCGCAGGCTTCCATCAGCTTGCGTTGGACCACGTCCCATTTCCACAGCATTGGCAACGCCGTTGTTTTGGGGCCATCGATCAGGCGTTCGAGCATCTCGTCGTATTGCCACTGGCCGCGAATCGACACTTCAGCCAGGTCCTTGTCAAACGTTGCCAGCGATTTAGCCGGCATCTTGGGATTGGTGCTCATGCTTTTCTCCTAGTGATCAGGTTCGGGCAAACTCGCGCTGCAATTCCGCCCACCGGCGACCGCAGACACGCGAGCCTTCCACATAACTTTCAGGTGCTTCCAAATAGGGTGGGCGAGGAGGGCCTGGCTTGAAAAGCCCGGCCTCCTCGAAGCGCACATGACCCAATTGGATGCTGTAGTCCATGAACTTGGACATGTCACCGCCTGGGAACATGGCTTGGACAGCCCAGGTCACCTTCTCGCTGATCGCTTGGGCCTTGTCCCATTCGCCAGCAAGAATCGCATCCCGTAGCGCTATCAAGGGCGCCGGGGCACATGCCACTCCGCCCGACCAGCAAGCCTGCGCTTGCTCTGGATACTCACGCGCCAGCGAACACCAGTCCACTTCCAAGGGGAGCAGCCGGATTTTGTGGCCAATTTCAAGCAGGTCAGGTACCAGCGATGGCCCACCTACGTGCTTGGCAGCTACCACTTCTGGGATTTCCGCCAACGCGCGGTAAACCTCACGTGAGATTTTCCCCTTGAAGGCCGACGGGTTGTCATAGACAACCAGCGGCACCCCAGGGAGCGCCTCAGCTACATCGCGGTAGAAACGGAGAATTGCTTTGTCATCCATGGCCAGCCACATAGGGCGACCTACGAACAGCCCGTCAGCACCTATTTCAACCAACTCACGACCTCGTGTGATGGTGTCGCGGGTGTTCAGCGTGGTCACACCGGCGAAAACGGGTCGCTTGCCACCGACGGTGCGGACGACGGTCTGCACGAACGTACGTAGTTCGTCGGCCGTCAGGGTTGCGCACTCGCCGAAAGTACCTGTTGTCATGATCACATCCACACCGGCACCCACGACCGTGCGAACCATCTTCTCAGTCTCTATCAGCTCGACAGTTTGCGTGGCGCTCCAGTGGCCCGCATCTGAGGTTGCGGGAGTGGGTACGATACCCACCACGCCGCGAATGTCCTGCATTGTTACTTTCATCGTTACTCCAGTTATCTTGTCATTCGGTTACATGCTCAGGTAGCGGGACAGTATTTCCGGCGCCGCCTGCAGTTGCGAAGAGGTTCCTGCCCATGCGACGCTACCCTTGTCGATCACATAGTGGCGATCAGCCAGGTGCAAGAGTGGTTTGAGATTCTTGTCAATCACCAACATGGTCAGGCCTTCGCTTTTGATCTGCTTCAGACACAACCAGATCTCCCGGCGCACAAGCGGAGCCAAGCCTTCGGTGGCCTCGTCAAGGATCAAGAGCTTCGGGTTGGTCATCAGAGCGCGGCCGATGGCCAGCATCTGCTGTTCGCCCCCGGAAAGGTCGCTGCCCAAATTTGTCTCGCGTTCCCGAAGACGTGGAAACATGCCGTACACGCGCTCGAGCGTCCATGGACTGGCAAGCGATTCGCGGCGGATTTCCGTGGCGAGCAAATTTTCCCGTACGGTTAGATTAGGGAAAATTCCACGCCCTTCGGGGACCAACCCTATTCCCCGGCGTGCATTTTCGTAGTCCGGTCGCCCGGCTATTTGGACGCCATCGAAAACAATCGAGCCGCTGGTCGGAGGAAGCATTCCGAGTAGGACCTTAACCAATGTGGACTTGCCCATGCCGTTACGCCCAAGTAGCGTGACGAATTCGCCGCGCTGAATATCCAGGCTTGCTCCGAACAGCACTTTGCTGCTCCCATAGTGCGCAACAAGTTCTCGCGCGTTAACAAGAGACGGACTCATAAAACGCCCTCCTCATCGCCTATGTACGCCGCGCGGACGGCTTCATCGGCGCGAATCTCGTCGCAGTTTCCGGTGGCTATCACCTTGCCGTACACGAGCACGCTGATTCGGTCGGCAAGCGCAAAAACTGCCTCCAGGTCGTGTTCGATCAACACGATCGCGGCGCTGCCACGAATGCGCTGCAGTAGTTGGATGATTTCACGCGATTCGCCAGGACCTGTGCCAGCCATTGGCTCGTCTAGCAGCATGATGCGGGGCTTGGTCGCCATGACCATCGCAAGTTCGAGTTGTCGCCGCGCCCCATGCGCCAAGTCACCTGCACGGCGAGTCATCATGGACGCGAGACCCACCATGTTGATCGCGTCGCGTGCCGGCTCGGTAACTGCGAGATTCCGCGCGACATCGTCAAAAAAGCGTATGCCGTGGCCACGTTGCGCCGCCAAAACGGCCATTGAGACGTTCTCCAGAACATCAAGATCATCGAAGACAGCGGTGATTTGATAGGACCGGGCCATGCCCAATGCTGCGCGGCGCTGCGGCGATTCCCGAGTAATGTCATGCCCATTGAGCAAAATGCGCCCCGAGTCCGGTGCGATCTCCCCAGCGAGCTGGTTGATAAGGGTAGTCTTGCCAGCACCATTGGGGCCGATCACAGCGTGGATTTCTCCAGGTCGTACATCGAAATTCACTCCATCAGAGGCACGCACACCTCTAAAGTTTTTCACTAGCCTTTCAACGGTGAGCAGTTCATTCATGCGCCCTCCTTCCGCGACATCAAGCCGGATATACCGTGCCGTGTGCCCATTGCCATCAGCACGATGAAGATGCCTATGAGGCCCATGAAATGGGAGCGGATGAATGAATTAGCCCCCATAGGCAGGGGTAGCACTGCGTTGGCGAGTAGCTCCTCCAGCACCAACAAAACGATCGCTCCGTAGAGTGGGCCAAATACCGTGGCGGCTCCGCCCAGAACGACCATTACGATCAGTTCCCCGGAAAGCGACCACTGCATGTACGACGGGGAAGCAAAGCGCGACAGATTTGCAAGCAGAAATCCTGCGACGACGCAGACCATCGCTGAAATGACGTAAGCCGTGAGCTTGTAGCGGAGTACCGGGTAGCCTAAAGCCGCCATTCGACGTGCGTTGAGTTTGCTGCCTCGCAAGATCCAGCCGAAACTGGATCGCGAAATGAGGGCTACGCCCGTAAGCACCACAGCGAGAAACGCAAGAATGAGGTAGTAGAACGGCATCGGTCCCTCCACCGACAGACCAAACAAGTCGCTACGCGACGCCAACGCCATACCATCATCCCCACCATAGCGCTTGAGGCTAATGACGACATAGAGAAACATCTGCGAAAAGGCGAGCGTGATCATGATGAAAGCGATTCCGCTGGTGCGCAGCGCGACCACGCCCAGCACAACCGCGAGCACTCCGCCAGCAGCAAGTGCGACCACAAGTTGTAGCGGCCCCGACTGCACTCCAGCCTCCGACATAACTGCTACCACGTAAGCACCTAGCCCAACATAGAGTGCATGACCGAAACTCACCATACCCCCGTATCCCAACGCCAGGTTCAATCCCACTGCTGCAATAGCGATCACCAAGACACGGCTGGCGAAGGTGATGTAGTAGCCCTGCCCCAACGCGTTGGCGGCCAAGGGCAGCAGCGCCAGCACAAGCATTAGCAATGCTGGCAGCCAATGCCTGCGAATAAAGTTCAACTTAGATTCAGCCATGACGCACCGGGAATAACCCATTTGGGCGCAACGCAAGCACGCAGGCCATAAAAAGATAGATGAGGACGGAAGCCAAGGCCGGACCGGCCGCTTGCGCCACCGAACGCTCGAAGATCTCGCGCAGCAGCATGGGCAAGAATGCTCGGCCCACCGTATCCACAATGCCAATGATCATCGCGCCGTAGAAGGCCCCGCGGATTGAGCCAATGCCGCCGGTAACGATCACTACCAACGTCATGATTAGGACCGGCTCACCCATACCTGGCTGCACCGAGGTAATCGGCCCTGCCATCAAGCCACCGATTGCCGCAAGCATCGCACCGAATGCGAATAGCCAGCATTTCAAGCGCGCAATATTCACGCCCAACGCACTGACCATATCGGGTCTGCTAGCGCCAGCACGTACCAGCATACCTATGCGGGTTCGGTGAATTAGCACGTACAGCAACGCACCCACCAAGAAAGCAACTGCGATGATGAGTAGCCGATAGGTCGGATAAGCGGCGCCCGCTAGGGATATGGAACCACCAAACGCCGCAGGACTGCCCGCGTGAACTGAACTCGGCCCCCACACTATGCGGGCAACTTCGTTGAAAAAAAGCACCATGCCGAACGTCACCAGCACTTGATCTAGGTGTTCACGACGGTACATACGCGATACCACCAACCGCTCGACCACTATGCCAAGCACCAGCCCCCCTGCAATGGCAGCCAAGGCTGCCACCGCAAACGAGCCCGACATTTGATAGCCGGCGGCTGCGAAGTAAGCTCCCATCATGAAAAGCGAGCCATGCATGAGGTTCACGAAGTTCATGATCCCGAACACCAAGGTGAGTCCCGCGGACATAAGGAACAGCAATGAACCAAGTTGAATGCCGTTAAGCAGCTGAGTCAGTATGAGCGAGGTCGTCATCGAGGCGGTTCCGAGTTGTCAGGCCAGGCTCACTTCATCGCACACTGCGTGTGGTACGAGTCGGCTTGCGACTTGAACGGCGTAGCGATGGTCTTCAGACTGACGCGGCCTTTGGCATCCTTGGCCACTTCTTGTATGTTGAAGTTCTGGATAGGGAAATTGTTGTTGCCAAACTTGAACGGGCCGCGCACAGACTCGAACTCACCAGCCTTGAGGGCCGCCATGAATGCCTTCTTGTCCGCCACGTTGCCCTTCACCTTGCGGATAGCAGAGTCGAGCAGCAGTGCCGAGTCATATCCTTGAGCCGCGAACGCGGCGGGAATGCGGTTGTGCTTGCGCTCAAATTCTTCGACGAAGCGCTTGTTGGCCGCGTTGTCCAGATCCGGCCCCCAAGGGAAGGCACCCAATACACCTAGCGCGGACTCTTTCAAGGCAGGCAGTGTCGTGCCGTCCACGGCGCCACCAGACATCAGCGGCACCTTATTGAGCAGTCCAGCTTGCTGGTACTGCTTCACGAAGTTGATCCCAAGACCACCAGGATAGAAAACAAACACTGCATCAGGCTTGGCCACGCCGAGCTGGGTTAGTTCGGCGGAAAAATCAGGCTGATTCAGGGGCGTGTAGACCTCATCAAGAATCTGGCCCTTGAAGGTTCGCTTGAAGCCTGAAAGGAAGTCTTTACCCGCTTGATAGTTTGGAGCCATCAAGTAGACCTTCTTGTAGCCTTTCTCGTTCGCGTGCACACCGAACACCTCAGCCAACTGATCGACCTGCCAGGAAACGACAAACTGGTAGGGCGAACAGGCAGCCCCGGCAATAGGCGACGGCCCGGCATTGGAGCCGATCAGGAAAACTTCCTTATCGGTCACAGTCTTATGGATCGCCATCATGATGTTCGAGAAAGTAACGCCAGCGATGATTGGCACTTTGTCGCGCTCGATGAGGCGTTGGACCACTTGGTTGGCCACATCAGGCTTGAGCTGTGTGTCTTCCTTAATCACTTGGACCGGCACTCCGCCGAGTTTTCCCCCGTTGCGCTCGACGACCATCATGAATCCGTCGTACTGGTCCTGACCAAGAGCCCCCTGAGGGCCCGACAATTCCCCGATGAATCCGATCTTTAGTGGGGTCTGCGCGTGCGCGCAAGCGATGCCGCACACCGCTATAAGGCCAATGGCCAGCTTCCTGAAAGTCTGCATGTTGTCTCCTTTGTGGGTAGTAACGCTGAAACTCAACTTGTCATCATCTGCGGTGCAGCAAGGTGGATCACGCCATCCCTGACCTCAACTGGATAGGTGCGTAGCGCATGTGTACAGGGTGCCGCCGTCACCGCGCCTGTGCGTACATTGAACATGCCTTGGTGCAGAGGACACTCGACCTCGTCACCAATCAGATATCCGTCCACCAACGAGGCGCGACCATGCGTGCATTCGTCTTGAGTGGCATAGATGCAGCCTTCGACGTGGAAAAGCGCAACATCGCTTCCACCAAATTGGCAGCGGCGCGATTGCCCCTCAGGGATCTCTGCTAGATTCATTACGGGAAGGAAAGCCTCGGTCATGAATTGAAGTGGTGGCGAAGTGGTTATGGGGGGATTATTGTCTAAATGATTAGATATCTAAGTAAGTGAATTCCCTAACCCATCTTTTTGAGGTGTAAAAATCCACAGCGCCCATGCTTCTCTCGCGCCGCAGGATTCAAAAGAAACCGAGGACTGCAGGCGCAGTTGCTGTATATTTATACAGCTTCTTATCACCTGGAAAATTTCATGGAAAAACCTTATATGGTCGCGCTCGAAGAAGCCAACGATCTGCCCCCTGCTGAACGCATTGCCGCCGAAGTCCGATTTGTCCGGGAGATCGAACGCACCCTAGGAAGCTCTGAGGATGTGGCTACTGTGTACCGCGCGTGGCTGGAAGCGTCTGAAAGTGATGTGGCGTCACTTGGGGAAGTGACGGCTAACCTCGCTGCTCGCTGGCCCCGTGCTGCGGACGCCGCCTATCGCGCCGGCTTCAAGGGCATTGGCGACATTGGAGAAGCGCACTTTAAGCTGCGCCTTCCGCGGGCCTCTGCGCTTGTTTGACCTTCCGCGCCGAATGATGACATGGACTACTCGCCCTACTTACCGGGCAGCCTTGAGATGGCTGCTGTGTCGTGCACTGTGCAGGCCGGTTTCCCCTCCCCCGCCGATGATCACGTCAGCAAACGCATTGATGTCCTGGAACACCTGGTCAAACACCCGCAGGCCACCTTCCAGATGCGCGTCAGTGGCGACTCCATGCGGGACGCTCACATTTTTGACGGAGACATGCTCATCATTGATCGTGCCATCACTGCGCGCAACGGGCATGTGGTGGTGGCAGTCATCGACAACGAATTCACCGTCAAGTTTTACTGGGAGCGCGCCGGCAGAGTTAAGCTGAAGGCGGCCAACCCAATCTACCCCGACTACGTCCCCAAGGACGGCCAGACCATCTCTGTCTGGGGTGTGGTGCTGGCTTCGATCACCAAGATGAGGGTGTAGCGGTGGCACTCTATGCGTTGATCGACGGAAACAACTTCTACGTCAGTTGCGAACGCGCCTTTCGTCCGGACCTGATCGGCCTGCCGGTAGTCGTCCTGTCCAACAACGACGGATGCGCAGTCGCCCGGAGCAATGAAGCCAAGGAACTGGGGATCAAGATGGGCGCTCCGTGGCACACCATCCGGCACTTCTCGGAAAGTCACGGACTCGTGGCGCTCTCTTCCAACTATGCGCTTTACGCCGATATGAGCGATCGCATGATGACCTTAGCGGCGGGCATGGGTCCGGCGCAGGAGATTTACAGTATTGATGAATCGTTCATCGAGCTCACCGGCGTCCAGGGGGACCTTGTCCGAAGAGGCCAGCAGGTTCGCCAGCGGATATTGCAATGGACTGGGCTTCCCACGGGGATCGGGATCGGCCGGACGAAGACGCTCGCCAAACTGGCCAACCACGTCGCCAAGACCGCAGAGAGGAAGCCCGGCAGCTATCCGGCTGAACTCGCACAGGTGTGTGACCTCAGCGTCCTGCGGGCAGAGGCCTTCAATGCTGTACTTGCAACAACGCCGGTCGGAGACATTTGGGGAATCGGCCGCAAGATCGGCGCTCAGCTCAATGACGGCGGCATCACCAATGCACTTGAATTGGCGCGAATGGATCCCGGCACCGCCCGGGGCGGCTGGAGCGTTGTTCTGGAACGCACCGTTCGGGAACTGCAGGGACTAAGTTGCATTGGGCTTGACGACGAGCCACCACCAAAGAAGGAAATCGCCTGTACGAGATCCTTTGGGATCACGCTCACCGATCTGTCCGATTTGATCGAAGCTGTGAGCAGCTATGCCTCGCGTGCTGCGGAAAAGCTTCGAGCGCAGGATAGCCACACGTGCAAGGTCCTTACGTTCGCGCATACGAGCCCATTCAGGCCGGGCCCGCGGTTCGACAAAAGTATCGTCACTCCTTTGCGGCGACCTACGTCGGAGACTTCGGCGATCGTTGTGGCTGCGCTATCTGGATTGCGAGCTATGTATAAGCCGGGGTTCCCGCTGGTCAAAGCGGGTGTCATTCTTCTAGACCTGCAGCCTGCCTCCAGGATTCAAAACGAACTTGACATTGACGCGCCCGAGACAGGTCAAGGAAGGCTAATGGCGGCCATGGACTTTATGAATGACCGTTATGGGCGAGGGACGATGAAACTAGCCAGTTCCGGCGGCGGTAAATCGAAGGCGTGGGCAATGAAGCAAGAGCGACGGACACCGGAATACACGACTAAATGGGATCATGTTCCCATTGTCCATGCATGACTCACGGTGTCAATTTGCTTGTTGCCTGAGCCCGGCTCTGCAAAAAGGATGAACGGTGCCAAGCCTGTCGGCCGCACGTCGATTGACAGCTCATCCCTATGACGCTCGACGCCGGTAAGCGCGCGGCGATCCCATCTTGACGACGTCCCACCGGATCAGGTATTCGTGAGCGGGGCGTGCCAACGGTGTGGCAGCAGCTCTTCGACGCGACTGGCCGGCTGCGTGGGAAGTCGCTCGAGGATGTCCTTCAGATA
>JAUXPP010000102.1 GCA_030683705.1 Polaromonas sp.
GGTGTCGCTCGAACTGATGGCGCGCATCCGCAAGCAGACCGCCGCCGACCTCGGCGCGGCCTACCAGCGCAGCGCCATCGACGACGTTTGCGACCGTATGGTGGACAAGTTGGGCCGGCTGGGCAAAAAGGTCGGCAAAGGCTTCTACGACTACCCGCAAGACGGCCCCAAACAGCTATGGGCGGGCCTGGCGCAAGAGTTTGCGCCAGCAGCCACGCAACCCACGGTGGAAGAAGTCAGGCAGCGCCTGATGTTCATCCAGTCGGTTGAGACCGCACGCTGCCTCGAAGAGAAAGTGCTGCTGTCGCCCATTGATGCCGATGTCGGTGCCATCCTGGGCTGGGGCTTCCCGGCTTACCTGGGCGGCCCGATCGGCCAGATCCACAGCCTGGGGGTGGCCGCCTTTGTCAAGGCCTGCGAGACCCTGGCCGATCGGCACGGTGCGCGCTTTGCGCCGCCGCAGTTGCTGCGCCGCATGGCCGACCTTGGCGAGCGTTTTTACGACCTGTAACCAAGACCTTTCAGCGAGAACCGCCCATGCCCGTCATTCAAAGTCAAATCGACCCGCAGTCAGAAAGCTTCCTCAAGCACCGCGAGCAGATGCTCGCCCTGATCGATAGTTTCCGCACGCTTGAGGACCGTGTGCGCAACACCTCGAACAGCCAGGAGGCGAAGTTCCGCGCCCGCAAACAGCTGCTGCCGCGCGAGCGCATCGCGCTGCTGCTCGATCGCGGCTCGCCGTGGCTGGAGTTCTCGACCCTGGCCGGGTTCAAGATGCACGACGACGACGGTGAAAAAAACGTGCTGGGTGGCGGAATCATCACCGGCATCGGGGTGGTGTCCGGTATCCGTTGCATGGTGATCGCGTCGGACAGCGCCATCAAGGGCGGCACCATTACACCGATGGGCATGCGGAAGAGTCTGCGTGCCGAGGTGATCGCACTGGAGAACAAACTGCCGGTGGTGCGACTGGTCGAATCGGGCGGTGCCAACCTGATGCACGTGGGTGAAGTGTTCATTGAAGGTGGCCGAGGTTTCGCCAACCAGGCACGGCTGTCGGCTGCGGGCATTCCACAGGTCTGCGTAATGCATGGTCACTCTACCGCTGGCGGTGCCTATCTGCCGGGGATGTCCGACTATGTGATCATGGTGCGTGGCCGCGCCAAGGCCTTCCTGGCCGGCCCGCCCCTGCTCAAGGCTGCCACTGGCGAGATCGCCACCGGCGAAGAACTGGGTGGCGCTGAAATGCACTGTTCGATGTCGGGTTTGGCAGAGTATATGGCTGAGGACGATGCCGATGGCATCCGCATCGCTCGCGACATCCTGGCACGACTGCCGTGGAATGACCGCCTGCCGATGCGCCCGGTAAAGACGTGGAAAGAGCCACGTTATCCGGTCGAACAACTCGCCGGTGTCGTTCCTGTTGACTTCCGCCAGCCCTACGACATGCGCGAATTGCTAGCGCGGGTGATCGACGACTCCGATTTCCTCGACTTCAAGCCACTTTATGGCTCTAACACCGTGTGTGGTCATGGTGCCATCGAAGGGCACCCGTGCGGCTTTATCGGCAACAACGGGCCGATCGATCCGCAAGGTTCCACCAAAGCGACTCAGTTCATCCAGCTGTGCTGCCAGTCGGGCACCCCGATCATCTATCTGCAGAACACCACCGGTTTCATGGTCGGCAAGGATGTCGAACAGGTTGGCATGATCAAGCATGGGGCCAAGATGGTCCAGGCGGTCGCCAATGCCACCGTGCCACAAATCACCTTGATGACAGGCGCATCCTTTGGCGCTGGCAACTACGGCATGTGCGGTCGCGCCTACGACCCACGTTTTGTGTTCGCTTGGCCCAACGCACGGGTGGCGGTCATGGGCGGCGAGCAAGCCGCCACCGTGATGCGCATCGTGACGGAAGAAAAATTTGCCCGTCTCGGTAAGGAACCACCAGCAGAGACCATGGAGGCCATGAAGAAGGAGATCCTGGCACGTTTTGATATCGAGTCGCATTCTTTGTTTGCCACCGCGCGCTTGTGGGACGACGGCATCATCGACCCGCGTGACACACGCCGGGCGTTGGCGACCACGTTGGCGGCATGTCGCGAGGCTGCGTTGCGGCCCCTGCTGTCGAACACCTTTGGCGTAGCACGAATGTGAGAACCCTGATGAACTTCACCAAAATCCTTATTGCCAACCGCGGCGAGATC
>JAUXPP010000103.1 GCA_030683705.1 Polaromonas sp.
AGACGGATCAGGACGGGCGATTGTCTGAGCGAAGCGAGTTCGAGCCCGGCCCCGGCTGGACCGAGCACCGCAGGTTGCCCTCCGCAGCGTCAGCGAAGGAGGGACGCAGACAGCAGGGTCGCCTTTTCTTTGGTGACTTTCTTTTGGCGAAGCAAAAGAAAGTTACTTGCCGCCGGGCAACCCCCGGCCAACAGGCGCTGGCACACCCCAGGGCACGAGGAAGCTAAAGATGGATCCCGGATCCAGTCCGGGATGACACAGGAAGGCGTTGTGGCAGGGCGCCCTCCGGGACCGCAGCCGGAACAGGGGAAATTAAACTTCGGCCGCCCGCTTGTACGCCCGGGCCGCGCCCTCTGCATCGTCGCGCTGCTCGGCCAGCAGCGCCAGCGCCCGCCAGGCATTGCGGTGCAGGCCCGCGTCCTGAAGCGCCATCGCGGCCTGGGACAGCAGTTGCTGGGCCTTGCCCCAGAGCTGGCGTTTCAGGCAGGCCATGCCCGCCAGGTACTGCAGGTTGGCATCGCGCGGACGCAGTTGCTGCGCGGCCTCGATGCGTGCCAGCCAGCTGGCGTCGATGGAGTCCAGACCCTGCTCCAGCACCTGGATCAGCTTGACGCGCAGGTTGTCGCTGATCTCCGAGCGCGGCTGCATCACCGGCTCCCAGACCTGCAGCAGCCACGAGCGCGCCAGGTCGGCATCGCCGTGCAAGGCCATCAGGCGCGAGGCGGCGTGGATCACCAGTTCGGGCATGGCGCGTTCGGCCGCATCCAGCGATTGCCAGGCGGTCTGCAGTTGCGCCGGATCATGCGCAGCGCCGAGCAATTCCAGCGCCAGCCCGCGCACGATGCTTTGCGCCGCCCCCGGCGAAAACGCCCGGTGTTTGGCCAGCAGGCGCGCGGTGTCCAGCGCCTGCGCGGTCTGTTTGGCCTGGCGCGTCGCGCGCAACCGGATGCGCAGCGCCAGTGTGCGGCGCGCCGCGCCCTGTGGCAACTGCCCCAGCAATTCCAGCGCGCCGGCCGGGTCGCGGTCATCCAGCGCCCAGCGCGCAGCGCGCAGTTGCACACCTTCGCGGGTTTCCTGGGCGATGCGGTGGCTGCTGGTTTCCAGCGCCTGCTGCAGGTGTTCTTCGCGCAGCGCCTTGTTCTGCAGCGACTGCGCGCTTTCGGCAGCCAGCAGGTGCGCCAGCAAGCGCAACTGTGTGGCCCGCGCGGCGTTGTAGCTGCTGACGTCGCCGGACGTGCGCGCCAGCTGGCTCAGGCTTTTTTCCTGGGTGATGGCGTTCTGCGCGAGTTTGGCGGCGCGGATGAAGCGCCCCGCCATCAGGTGCGACAGCGCGTCCATGAAGGCCGCATACATCGCCCTTTCCTTTTGCTGGGCGCGCCAGCGGCGCGCTTCGGCCGGCAGCGAAAACACCGCCGTGAAAGCGCGCAGCGCCACATACAGCAGCATGAACAGGCCGGCCAGCAGCAGCACCAGCAGGTTGAAGGAGATGTCGATGCGGTGCGGCGGCCAGAACAGCGTGACCACCGCCTGGTTGTTGCCGGCCACCAGCGCCACCGCCACCGCGATGCCGAACAGGGCCAGGAGCCAGAGTGCGCTGCGCATGCCGGACCCGGGCTTCCTAGCGGCCCGCCGCCGCGGTGGCCAGCGCCGCCAGGGTCTCATCGAGGCGTGGCAGTTCGCTGGACTTCATCTGGGTCAACACCTGCTGCAGCAACTGGCTGGCTGCCTGCGTCCGGCGCGAGGCCGGGTCGAAATACTTGGCCAGCATCGCCGATGCGCTGCCCAGGTCGGCACGCGCACTGGCGGTCTGCCGCGACAGCAGGCCCAGCCGTGCATTGAGCAGCTTGAGCTTGAGGTTCTCGCGCAGGAAAAACGATTGTTCGGGCGCCAGCAGGGCCGCGTCGGGCTGGTCGATGCGGCTGACCCGCAGCAGGTTGCGCGCGTCATCGCGCACGCCCTGCCAGGCGTTCGCCCACCAGGTTCGCACATCAAGCCGGTCCAGCAGTGCGCGGGCCGGGTTGCCGGACGGTTCAGCGGCGGACGCCGCGCGGGCCGGTGCGGCGGCGGCAGTTGCGCGCGTGTTGCTGGCCACCGGCATCGCGTTGGCCAGCGGCAATTCGTCGACCAAACGGGTCAGTTCGTCGAGCTTGAGCAGCAGGCCGGGCACATCGGTCACGGTGGTGGCCTTGATGCGCTCCACGTCGCGCGCAATCGCGCGCTGCAGCGGGTTCAGGCGCGGCTGTGCGGCGCGCGCCAGCCGCTGGTCGGCCGACTTGAGCGCCGCCAGCATGGGCTCGGCGCTGCCGGTGAGCTGCGCCTGCTGCTGGGCCAGCCGCAGGGACGATTCCATGTCGACCACCAGGTTTTCATCGCGCGAGCGCGACAAACTTTGCATCAGTTCCTCGAGCTGGCTGCGCTGCAGGCTGACCTCGCTGAGCCGGGTTTCCAGCAGGGCCAGGCGAGCCGTCAGTTCACGCGTGCCGTCCTGCGCCTGGCGCGCCAGCGTGCGTGCCTCGATCGCCTGCGCGGTCGAATCGGTGCTGCGGCGGGCCAGCTCTTCCTGGATGTTGCCCAGCTTTTGCCACAACAGCGCGCTCATCACCACACCGGCCACAGCCACCGCGGCAGTGCCCAGCAGCCAGCGGCGGTGGGGGTTGGGCTCCGCGGGTGCAGCCACCACCGGCACCAGCGCAGCGGACGCGGGTGGGGCAGAAGAAAGGGATTCGCTGTCGCTCATGGTTGCATCGATTCTATCGAGGCCACGATGTCCTCCAGCGCCGGGCGTGACTCGGCAACAACACCCCAGCCCGCAGCACGCACGGCGTCGGCAATGCGCGGGTGGGTGGCGACCGCGCGCGCGCGCGACCAGTCGGCCGGCGGCAGATGGCCCACCGCTTCGGAACTGCTGAACAGCCAGACCGAACCGTCGCTGGCGGCTTCGCTCAGGGTCAGGCGCTGCTGCGCCGTGAACTGCGGCGCGCTGCGCCGGTACACCGCGATGAATTCAGGCAGCGCGCCGGCCGCCGCCAGTTGCCGCGCCAGCCAGTCGCGCCCGGCGCCCCCGGCCGGCTCGGCGCCGGCGCTTTGGCCGCGCACGATCAGCACGCGTTTGCCCCGCCAGTCGCGATCGGCAACCACCGCCCACAAGGCTTCGGAATCGAATTGCCCGGCCTCGGGCGCCGGCGCGTCGATCTGCGAAGCCGGCACGCCGGCCTCGCGCAGGGCAGCCACCGTTCCGGGGCCGGGCGCCATGCACCGCACGCCCTTGTACGCTATCAAATCAATAGCTTGGTGCGCTTGTCCCGCAATGCTCTGAGCCGGATTCGATGCAAAAAACGCCGCCACCGCATTGCCGCTGACAAACATCAGCGCGGCATAACGGTCGATCTCGCGCCAGGCCTGCTGCAGGTCCGGCGACACCGGCAGCGCTTCGATCGCGATCAGCGGCAGCGCCTCGGCCTGCAGCCCGCGCTGCGTCAGGGCGGCCACCCAGGCCTGGGCGTCGCGCTCGGGCCGGGTGACGATGACGCGGCGGGAACTCAAAGCCGGCTCAAGGATTGGCGGCCCACACCGCGCCACCGGCGCGCAGCGAGGCGGCCACCTGCTCGCCCAGCGCCTCGGCCTCGGCAAATGTCGCGACCGGAGCGCTGTGCGCGGCCCGCACCAGCGGTGCGCCGGCCACGCCCTGGCCGTCGGGGCCAGTCTCGCCCCAGGCGGCTTCCAGCCGCATAGGCGCCGACTGGGGCTCGCGTATGAAGGCGGCCAGCGGCATGGAACAACTGCCGCCCATGGCGCGCGACACCGTGCGTTCGGCCGTCACCGCCAGCCAGGTCGGCTGGTGCGCCAGGCCGGCCAGCGCCGTCAGCAGGTCCTGCCGGTCGGCGCGCACCTCGATGCCCAGGGCGCCCTGCCCGGCCGCCGGCAACATCTGCTCCGGCTCGAAGGCCTGGCGGATGCGTGATGCCAGGCCCAGGCGTTTGAGCCCGGCAGCGGCCAGCACGATGGCCTGGTACTGGCCCTCGTCGAGCTTGCGCAGGCGGGTGTCGAGGTTGCCGCGCAGCGGTTCGATGCGCAGGTCGGGGCGCAGGTGTTTGAGCAGCACCAGCCGGCGCAGGCTGGAGGTGCCGACCACCGCGCCCGGTGGCAGCTCGTCCAGCGAGGAGAAATCGTTGGAGACCAGCGCGTCGCGCGGGTCCTCGCGCTCGAGCACGCAGGCCAGCGCAAAACCTTGCGGCAGGTCCATCGGCACATCCTTGAGCGAATGCACGGCGATGTCGGCGCGGCCGTCGAGCAGCGCAGTCTCCAGCTCCTTGACAAACAGGCCCTTGCCGCCGACCTTGCTCAGCGAGCGGTCCAGGATCTGGTCGCCCAGCGTGGTCATGCCGAGCAGCTCGACCTGCCAGCCCAGGCGCGTTTCCAGCAGCGCCTTGACATGTTCGGCCTGCCACAGCGCCAGCCGGCTTTCGCGCGTGGCGATCACCACGCGAAGGGAGTTGGAAGAATCTGCGGACACTCGTAACCTGTTCGTATCTGGGGGGGTTCACGGATGCTAGCATGCTGCACTGCAATACAAAGCCAACAACAAGGGGAACCCATGGTGACGACGGCGCGTGTAAAACCTTCCCGCGACCTGCCTGCCGAGGCCGCGACGAACACTGAACGTCCACGCGCCCGGGCCAGGGACAACGAACGGCCGCTGGTCGAGGACATCCGCCTGCTGGGCCGCATCCTGGGCGACGTGATCCGCGAGCAGGAGGGTGTCGCCGCCTACGAGCTGATCGAGCAGGTGCGCAAGCTCTCGGTGACCTTTCGCCGCGATGCCGACACCGAGGCCGACAAGGCCCTGAAGAAGCTGCTCAAGGGCCTGTCGGGTGACCAGACCGTCAGCGTGATCCGCGCCTTCACCTATTTCAGCCACCTGGCCAACCTGGCCGAGGACCGCCACCACATCCGGCGCCGCGCCATCCATGAACGCGCCGGCGACACCCAGGAAGGCAGCATCGAGGTCGCGCTGTCGCGCCTGCGCTGGGCCGGCATCTCGCCCAAAACCATCTCGGCCACGCTGGCCCACGCCTATGTGTCGCCGGTGCTGACGGCGCACCCGACCGAGGTGCAGCGCAAAAGCATCCTGGACGCCGAACGCGACATTGCGCAGCTGCTGACGGCGCGCGACGAGATCAAGTCGCATGCGCTGGCAGTGAACGCCAGCCGCGACGCGCTGACCCCGCGTGAACTGGCCGCCAACGAAGCCCAGCTGCGCGCGCGCGTGATGCAGCTCTGGCAGACCCGGCTGCTGCGTTTCACCAAGCTCACCGTCGCCGACGAAATCGAAAACGCGCTCAGTTATTACGAGTCGACTTTTCTGCGCGAAATCCCCAAGCTCTACGCCGACCTCGAGCGCGCCCTCGGCAGCCAGCCGGTGCACAGTTTCCTGCGCATGGGCCAATGGATAGGCGGTGACCGCGACGGCAACCCGAATGTCAGCGCCGACACGCTGGACTACGCGCTGCGCCGCCAGGCCGAGGTGGCGCTGCGCCACTACCTGACCGAGGTGCATTACCTGGGCGGCGAGCTGTCGCTGTCGGCCATGCTGGTGGACTTCACGCCCGAGATGCGGGCGCTGGCCGAACGTTCGCCCGACATCAATGAACACCGGCTCGACGAGCCCTACCGGCGCGCGCTGACCGGCGTGTATGCGCGGCTGGCCGCCACGCTGAAGGACCTGACCGGCCGCGACGCCGCGCGCCATGCGGTGGCCCCGCAGAATGCCTACCTCGCCGCCGGGGACTTCCTGGCCGACCTGCGCATCATCGAGGCCTCGCTGCGCGCCAACCATGGCGGCGCGCTGGTGGCGCAGCGCCTGCACCCGCTGATCCGCGCGGTGGAAGTTTTCGGCTTTCACCTGGCCACGGTGGACCTGCGGCAAAGTTCCGACAAACACGAGGAAGTGATCGCCGAGCTGCTGGCGGTCGCGCGCATCGAAGCGAAGTACTCCAGCCTGGACGAAAGCGCCAAACGCGCGCTGCTGCTGTCGCTGCTCAACGATGCCCGGCCGCTGCGCGTGGTCGGCGCCGCCTATTCCGACCATGCGCGCGGCGAGATCGCCATCTTCGAATCGGCGCGTGTTTTGCGCCAGCGCTTCGGCGCGCAGGCGATCCGACACTACATCATCAGCCACACCGAAACCGTCAGCGACCTGCTGGAAGTCCTGCTGCTGCAAAAGGAAGTCGGACTCATGCGCGGAACCCTGGACCAGAGGGCCACGCATGACCTGATCGTGGTGCCGCTGTTCGAGACGATTGACGACCTGCGCAACGCCGCGCCCATCATGCGCGAGTACTACGCGCTGCCCGGCATCGCGCAACAGGTCAAGCGCAGCGGCGGCGAGCAGGACATCATGCTGGGCTACTCGGACAGCAACAAGGACGGCGGCATCTTCACCAGCAACTGGGAGCTGTACCGCGCCGAAATCGCGCTGGTCGAGCTGTTCGACCAGCTCGCCAACTCCCACGATATCCAGCTGCGCATGTTCCACGGCCGCGGCGGCACCGTGGGCCGCGGCGGCGGCCCGAGCTACCAGGCCATCCTGGCGCAGCCGCCAGGCACGGTGCGCGGGCAGATCCGCCTGACCGAGCAGGGCGAGGTGATCGGCTCCAAATACGCCAACCCCGAGATCGGCCGGCGCAACCTCGAAACCCTGGTCGCCGCCACGCTGGAGGCCACGCTGCTGCAGCCGACCAAACCCGCGACCAAGGACTTCCTGCGGGCCGCCGCCGAACTGTCGCAAACCAGCATGGCCGCCTACCGCGCGCTGGTCTACGAGACGCCCGGTTTCACCGAGTACTTTTTCAGCGCCACGCCGATCCGCGAAATCGCCGAACTCAACATCGGCTCGCGCCCGGCCTCGCGCAAGGCCTCGCAGAAGATCGAGGACCTGCGCGCCATTCCGTGGGGTTTCAGCTGGGGCCAGTGCCGACTGACCCTGCCGGGCTGGTATGGCTTCGGCTCGGCCATCACGCAGATGCTGGAGGCCGGCGGCACCCCGGCCAGCCGCAAGGAAGCGCTGGCGCTGCTGCAGAAGATGTACCGGCAGTGGCCGTTTTTCCGTACCCTGCTGAGCAACATGGACATGGTGCTGGCCAAGAGCGACCTGGCGCTGGCCTCGCGTTATGCCGAGCTCGTCAGCGACACCCGGCTGCGCAAGAAGATCTTCAGCGCCATCGAAGCCGAATGGCATCGCACGGCCGACGCGCTGGGCCTGATCACCGGCGACAGGCAGCGCCTGGCGGGCAATGCCTCGCTGCAGCGCTCCATCCGCCACCGCTTCCCCTACATCGACCCGCTGCACCACCTGCAGGTCGAGCTGGTCCGGCGTTACCGCGAAGGCAAGGCCGATGAGCGCGTGCAGCGCGGCATTCACATCTCGATCAACGGGATTGCAGCGGGCTTGCGCAATACCGGGTGAAAGGCCCCGCGCCTGCTACACATTCAATAGCTGGCCACGCCCGGTCGCAAAAGGCTGCAGCCAGAATTGGCCGCGGGGACAAGCGGCGTGGGCCGGCGCCGGCCGGCAGCGCAAGGCCGTGCGGGTCCAGGCCGCGCAAGCCTTGGGCCCGCCCCGCTGTAGGCGCCGTCCTATGCCAACACCAGCCCCATCCGATGGCGGCGCTGCGCCGCCCGGCCTAGCATCAAAGATCATCGAATAACACGCGGGTATCCCGCCGCGCGGCGTTAGTCATGGCTATTCCCCGGAGCGCACATCATGAATACCTTCAGGTTCGGGACAGATCCGTCCAAGGGCGAAGCAGACCCGGTGTCCACCGACGCAGCGGAGCTGGCTTCCCACATGAACCACTGCGCCAGTTCGCACAGCCGCTTCTTTCTCGTGCATTCGGCCATGCAGTCAGCGCACGGCGTGCTCAGCCCGCGCATCGTGACGGTCGCCGCCCTGGCGGCTCTGGCCAGCCTGGCCCTGATCCTGGTCATCGCGGCATGAGGGCGTGAAAACGGCCGTTATCCACCGCCTGGAGACCCTCACCCCTTACGCCAGGAAGATACTGCTAGACCGCCGCGGCGAGATACAGCACCCCATACGCGCCGAACTGTTCGGCGCCCATCGTTTTGAACAGCACGGCCGCAGCCTGGCCAGGGCCCAGGCGGTGCGTCCCGCGGGCAGTCCGGTACGCGGACCGCTGTTTTTCCCCCGGGTCCAGGAAAACATCAGTGGCCTGCGCGAAGCCTACGACTACATTGCCGTCACCTCGCGGCGCGGCCACTACGTCACGCCGGCCGCCGAATGGCTGCTCGACAACTTCCACCTGATCGAGGCGCAACTCCAGCAGATCCAGGAAGGTGTCCCGCACCGCTATTACGCAGACCTGCCCAAGCTGGCCGGCAAACCGCTGGAAGGCCTGCCGCGCGTGTACGGCATTGCCTGGGCCTATGTGGCCCACACCGACAGCGCGCTCGACCCGGTGCTGTTCACCGCGTTCCTGAACGCCTACCAGGAAATCAGCGAGCTCACGCTCGGTGAGCTCTGGGCGCTGCCCACCACGCTGCGGGTGGTGCTGCTGGAAAACTTGCGCCGCATGGCCGACCGCATCGCCTGGAACAAGGTCGCGCGCGAAGTCGCCCACGCCGCCTGGGACGCGGCCGAGCAGCTGAACCCGCAGGACCTCGACGAACTGCACGGCTACATGAAACATCGCGGTCTGGAGCGCAGTTACCTGACCCAGCTCTGGCAACGCATGCCGGGCGAGCGGGCCGGCGCCGAGCCGCCGCTGGTCGCCTGGACGGAGCAGCATTGCGCCGACGGCCTCGGCCTGATCGGCGAGGCACAGACCAGCCAGGTCGAGGCCAACCTCACGGTGAGCAACATCATCACCACGCTGCGCCTGATCGGCCAGATCGAGTGGACCGAGCTGATCGAACCGGTCAGCCACTCCCTGCAGGTGCTGCGCCGCCTGCCGAGCTTTTCCAGTGAAAGCGAGATGACGCGCCAGCAGATCACGCGGGCGATGGAGCGGCTGGCGCAGCAAGGCGGCCATTCCGAACGCCGTGTCGCTGAAGCCGTGCTGGCGAGCGCCAGCCAGGGCGGGCTCCCGGACGTGGCGCAGACAGCCGGCTACCACCTGGTGGGACCGGGTCGCCCGGCGCTGGAAGCGGCGCTGCAGCCCCCCGGAGCGTCCGCCGCGCCGTCCTGGGTCCGCATCGACTGGCGGGCGTGGCGCCTGCCGCTGTACGCGGCGGCCTGGGCCGCGGGCACGGCACTGGCGCTCTACGCAGCGGTGCACCATCCCTCCGGCCTGGCCTGGACCGGCTGGGTCGCCCTGCTGCTGATGGCCTTTCCGGCCTCCGAAGCCGTCGCCGCCCTGATCCACCGGCTGGTGGCGGAATCCACCCGCATCCAGCCGCTGGCCCGGCTGGATTTCACGGCAGGCATACCGGCGGAACATCACGTGCTGGTGGTCATGCCCTGCATGCTCGGCTCGCCATCGTCCAACAGCGAACTGGCGCACCGGCTCAGCCTGCACTGGCTGGCCAGCCGCGAAACCCATGCGCAATTTGCGCTGCTGACAGACTGGGTCGATGCCGACTCGGAACACCTGCCCGGCGACCAGGCCCTGCTGGACGACGCGCTGAACAAAGTTCGCGCATTGAACCAGCGCTACCCTGCCGGCGCAGGCGCACCCACGCGTTTTATCCTGATGCACCGCCCGCGCGGCTGGTGCGCCACCGAAGGCCGCTGGCTGGGCTGGGAGCGCAAGCGCGGCAAGCTCGAACTGCTGCTGCGGCAGATTGCCGAAGGCTCGACACAGTTTTCCCCGCTGGGCCCGGACATGCAGCTGGCCGAAGGCATTCGTTATGTGCTGACCCTGGACAGCGACACCGGCCTGCCAGCGGGTTCGCTGCGCGAGCTGGTGTCGATTGCGGCGCATCCGCTCAACGCGCCGCAAATCGATCCGGTGCGCCGCCGTGTGACGGCCGGCTACGGCATCCTGCAGCCGCGCGTGGTCACCCCCTTGCCGGCGCCAGATGAACGTTCGCCTTTCCACGCGATGTTTGCCGGCCAGGGCGGTCTCGACCCCTACAGCAGCGGCGTGTCCGACCTCTACCAGGACCTGTTTGGCATGGGCAGCTTCACAGGCAAGGGCCTGCTGCACGTGCAGGCCGTTCATGCGGTGCTGGACCGCCGCATGCCCGACGGCGCCGTGCTGAGCCACGACCTGCTCGAAGGCAGCATTGCGCGCTGCGGTTACGTGGGCGACGTGGTGCTGATGGAAGAGCACCCGCACCATGCCGGTGTCGCTGCCTCGCGCGTGCATCGCTGGACACGCGGCGATTGGCAGTTGTTGCCGCTGATGCTGCGCGCAGGCCGCTTCGGCATCGACACGCTGGGCCTGTGGCGCATGGCCGACAACCTGCGCCGCTCGATGATCGCACCGGCCAGCGTGTTGCTGCTCATCTGGGTGATCGCCACCGGGGCGCTGCCGCTGGCCACCGCGCTGGGTTTTGTGGTCGCCGCGCTGCTGGCGGGGCCCTTGCTGGGTGCGCTGGCGGGCCTGGTGCCGACGCGGCGCGGCATCGCCTGGCTGCACTTTTTCGATGTCGGCGTGCGCGATGTGCTGCGCGGCCTGGCGGCCACCGCCTGGCAGTTCAGCCAGCTGTTTGTGCAGGCCGCGATGATGGCGGACGCCGTGGCGCGCGCGCTCTGGCGCATGGCGGTGAGCCGGCGCAAGCTGCTGGAATGGACCACGGCGGCGCAGGCCCAGGCGTCGGCGCGTTACAGCCTGCCGGCCTTTTTGCGCAACCACCGCGCCAGCTCGGCAGTCTGCCTGTTGCTGGCGCTGGCGGCGTGCTGGAGCCCGCATCCCTGGGCCGGGCCGGCACTGTTCCTGCTGTGGGCGCTGGCGCCGTTTCCGGCGTGGTGGGGCAGCCTTCCCGCGGCGGCTAAACAGACCCTGGCGGACGATGACCGCGCCTACCTCGGCACCCTGGCGCAACAGACCTGGCAGTTTTTCGAACGTTGCGTGGTGGCGGAAGACAACCACCTGCCGCCCGACAACCTGCAGATGGAGCCCGAAGCCACCATTGCACACCGCACCTCGCCGACCAACATCGGCATGTACCTGCTGGCGGTCGCCTGCGCGCGCGAGTTCGAATGGATTTCCACCGCCCAGCTGATCAGCAGGCTGGAAGCCACGCTGGGCACGGTCGAGCGCCTGCCCAAACATCGGGGCCATCTGCTGAACTGGTACGACACCCGCACGCTGGAGGTGCTGGCGCCGGCCTATGTGTCGACGGTCGACAGCGGCAACCTCGCCGGCCACCTGGTCGCCACCGCGCAAGCCTGCAGGTTGTTTTCCGGGCACCAGGACCTTGGCCCCGGGCAGGCGGCCCAACTGGACGCGATCGCCGCGCGCTGCGAGCAGCTCTGCATGGCCATGGATTTCAGCGGCCTGTACAACCCGAAGCGACATCTTTTCCACATCGGCCTGCGCGTGCATGAACACGCACTGGACGCGAGTTATTACGACCTCATGGCCTCGGAGTCGCGGCTGACCAGCTTTCTGGCGATCGCCAAGGGCGACGTGCCGCGGCGCCACTGGCAGGCGCTGGGCCGCAGCTTCCTCACGGTGGGCATCACGCCGGGGCTCAAGTCCTGGTCGGGCTCGATGTTCGAGTACCTGATGCCCTCGCTGGTCATGTGCGAACCCGACCAGGGTCTGCTGCACATCTCGGGGCTGGCGGCGGTGATGGAGCAGCAAGCCTTCGGCCACGCGCAGAAACTGCCCTGGGGCGTGTCCGAGTCGGCCTACTTCGGGCAGGACCATACGCTGGCCTACCAGTATTCGCCGTTCGGCGTTCCGCGCCTGGCACTGCGCCGCACGCCGCCGGGCGACCGGGTGGTGGCGCCGTATGCCAGCGTGATGGCCAGCATGTTCACGCCGCGCGAAGCGGTGGCCAACCTGCGCCAGCTCGAGATGGCCGGGGCGCGCGGCGCCTATGGTTTTGTCGATGCCGTCGACTTCACCGTCGCGCGGCAGCCGGGCGCGCAGGCCTTCAGCGTGGTCAATACCTTCATGGCGCATCACCAGGGCATGTCGCTGGTGGCACTGTGCAATGTGTTGTGCCGGGAAGCGCCACGCCGCTGGTTCTCGTCGGCGCCGCTGATCCAGGCCCACGCGTCGCTGCTGCATGAAAAAACGCCGCGGCAGATCATCAACAGCGCCGATCCACGCACCCTGCCCGCGCCCGAGGACCTGCGGGAAGACGCGCTGTACCACTCGCGCGAGGTCGACCCCAACGCCTCCGGCTGGCAGCCGACGCAACTGCTGTCCAACGGCCACTACAGCGTGGCCCTGCGCGCCAACGGCGCCGGTGTCAGCCGCTGGCGCGGCAAAAACATCACGCGCTGGCGCGATGACCTGCTGCGCGACGCCTATGGCAGTTTCCTCTACCTGCGTCCCGCCGGCCAGCAGCGTGTGTCGTCGCTGACATCACACCCGGCGCCCCACCCCGACTGGCGCTACAAGGCCACCTTCCTGGCCGACCGGGTCGAGTTCGAGGCCAGGTCAGCAGAGATCGAGTCCAGCATCACGGTGCTGGTCAGTCCCGAGGACGACACCGAACTGCGCACGCTGACCCTGCTCAATGTCTCGGCGCACGACATCACGCTCGACGTGGTGTCCTGTTTCGAGGCGGTGCTGGCCGACCCGCGCGCCGACGAAGCGCACCCGGCCTTCTCCAACCTGTTCATCACCACCCGCTGGCACGCACCCTGGCGGGCCCTGTTACTCACGCGCAAGCCCAGGCTGCAGGGTGATCCGGCGATGGCGGTTGCGCACTTCCTGGCCGCCGCAGACGCCGATGTGCGCTCCGTCGACGCCATCACCGACCGCCGGTCCTTCCTCGGACGCAACCGGCTGCCGGCCCATCCGGTGCTGCTGGCGCACGGCGCGCAGGACGGGAGCGCGCCGGTCAACGGGCTGGACCCGGTGGCCGGCCTGTGCATCCGGGTCCGCATCGCCGCGGGCGACGTGGCACGCCTGAGCTTTGCCACCGCCGCGGCTGAAACCAGCGACGAGCTGATCGCGCGCATCGACAAATACCTGCAGCCCATGCATGTCGAACGCGCCACCCGCATGGCAGCCACGCTGGCGCAGGTGCGGCTGCGCGACCTGGGTGTCGCCCCCGAGCGCAACGCCGCACTGCAGGACATCAACACGGCGCTGATGTACACCGCCACACGGCCGCAGACCGAGCGCACCCTGCTCGACCAGCGCCAGCTCTGGCGCTTTGGACTGTCCGGCGACAAACCGATCGTGCTGGTTCGCATCCATTCCAGCAACGGCCTGTCCCTGGTGGATGCGCTGCTGCGCGCCCAGCCCCTGTGGAGTTTTGGCGGCCTGGCGGTGGATGTGGTGATCATCAACAGCGAGCTCAACTCCTACCTGATGCCCTTGCAGCGCGACATCCTGGCCCTGCATGACCGCATGCGCCAGCAGTCGGAAAACAGCTTCCCGCGCAACGACGCCGGCGGTTTTTTCCTGCTGCGCGACCACGAGATGGCGGCCGCGGAAAAAGCCGTGCTGGCGGGCCTGGCGCGATTCATCTTCGTCGCCGACGGGCGCCCGCTGGAGCAGCAGCTCGCCGCGCTCCAGGGCGCCACTGGCCTGCGCCGCCGCGCGGTGCCGGCCAGCCCGCCCGTGCCCAGCACGGCGCTTGCCGATCCATCCGCGGCACCGGTTGCGGCCGCCCAGTCGCCCGCAGGGGAGTTCGACGCCGCCAGCGGCGAATTCCGCTTCAGCGTGGACCGCCAGCACCGTCCGCCACGCCCATGGATCAACGTGATCGCCAATCCGTCCTTCGGCTTCCAGGTGTCCGAAGCCGGCGCCGGCTACACCTGGGCCGTCAACAGCCGCATGCACCAGCTCACCCCCTGGTCGAACGACCCGCTGCAGGACCCGGCGGGCGAGCACTACCTGCTGCAGGACGCCGCCACGCAAAAGCTGCTGGCGCTGACGCCCTCCACTGAAAGCGGCGCTGACCTCGCCTACGAGGTGCGCCATGGGCAGGGCTACACGGTATTTGTTTGCCGGCACGGCGAGCTCGGTGTGGAAACCACGTTTTTTGCGGACCGCAGCGACGCCGTCAAGGTGGTGGCCGTCAGGCTGCACAACCACGGCAGCCAGCCGCGCGCCTTGCGCGCCCTGGCCATCCTCGAATGGCAAATGGGCGGCTCGCGCCAGGAGCGCCGCACGGTCAACGGCTGGAAGGCGCCGAACCAGCCCACCGTGCTGGCGCAACAGCGCGAGAGCCGCGCCGGTTTTGGCGGCAGCACGGCCTTTTTGTCGCTGGCGGGCCTGCCCGACCCGCTGCAATGGACCTGTGACCGCAGCGAATTTTTTGATGTGGCCGGGCGCCTGGTGTTGCCCGAGGTGCTGGGCCAGCAGTCGGGCCATGCGGCGGACCCCTGCGCCGCCCTGGCAGGCGCCTTCACGCTGGAGGCCGGGCAGCAGATGGACCTGGGCTTTTTGCTGGGCCATGCGCCCGATGCCGCGCAGGCCGAACAGCTGGCACGCGACTGGCAGGGCCGCGACCTGGCGCAGGCGCTGGACGGCGTGAAACACTACTGGAACGGCCTGCTCGGCAAGGTCGAGGTGCACACCCCCGACCCGCTGTTCGACGCGCTCGCCAACCGCTGGTTGCTGTACCAGACCCTGACATCGCGGCTGTGGTCCAAGGCCGGCTTTTACCAGGCCGGCGGCGCCTTCGGCTTTCGCGACCAGTTGCAGGACGCGATGGCCTTTGCGCTGGTCGAGCCGCTCCGCCTGCGTGACCAGATCGTTCTCAACGCCTCGCGCCAGTTTCCCGAGGGCGATGTGCAGCACTGGTGGCACGCCCCGGGCGGCGAAGGCGTACGCACGCATTTTTCGGACGACCTGCTGTGGCTGCCCTTTGCCTGCGCGCACTACCTGGATGTCACCGGCGATACCACGCTGCTCGACGAGGACGTGCCCTTCATCGAGGGGGCGCCCATCCCCGAGGGCGCCGAAGACGCCTACTACGCGCCGCAAACAAGCGTGCAAAGCGCCAGCGTGTTCGAGCACGCCGCACGCACCATCGACCGCAGCCTGCCCACCGGCGCCCATGGCCTGCCGCTGATGGGTACCGGCGACTGGAACGACGGCATGAACCGCGTCGGCCACGAGGGCCAGGGCGAGTCGGTCTGGCTGGCCTGGTTCCTGTGTGCGGTGGTCGACAAGTTTGCGCCGCTGGCCCAGGCCCGTGGCGAAAACGCACGGGCGCAGAAGTGGCTGGACGCGCGCGCGGGCTGGATCACCGCGTTGCACAGTCACGGCTGGGACGGCGCCTGGTTCCGCCGCGCCTTCTTCGACAACGGCGCGCCGCTGGGCTCCTCGGAGAACGACGAATGCCGCATCGACCTGATCGCCCAGGCCTGGTCGGTGCTCTCGGGCGCGTCGTCGGACAGCTTCACCGTCCCGGCCATGCAGGCCATGAACGAACAACTGGTGGACAGGCAGGCCGGCCTGCTGCGCCTGCTGACGCCGCCACTGCAACACTCGGCCAACAACCCGGGTTACATCCAGGCCTATCCGCCGGGTGTGCGCGAAAACGGCGGACAGTATTCCCACGCCGGCGTCTGGGCCCTGATGGCGCAGGCGCAAACCGGCGACACCGAAGCCGCCTGGGAAAGTTTTCAGGCGCTGAGCCCGGCCCACCGCAGCCAGCATCCGCTGCGCGGCCCGGCCTACGAGCTCGAGCCTTATGTGATGGCCGGTGACATCTACGGCTCGCCACCCTATGTGGGTCGTGGCGGCTGGAGCTGGTACACCGGCTCGGCCGCCTGGCTGCATCGCGCGTCGCTGGAAACACTGCTGGGGCTGTCGGTGCGGCAAGGCCTGTTATCGCTGTCACCGCGCGTGCCGGCGCACTGGCCCGCGTTCAAGATCACGTTGCGGCTGGATGGCGGGCAGGCGGTGACGCTGCACTGGCAGCGTGGCGCGGCAGCAGACCTGGCCGGGCGCGCGCCCGATCGGGTGCTGGCGGAAGGAGAAGCCGTGCGGCTGTCCGAATTGCCGGCACAGGCGCTGTTGCTGGTGCATGCCCGAGCGCTACAAAATCGATAGCTGCTTGTGCTTGCCAGTCATGAACAGAATGCATTTTTTACCCGGAAACTGGCGGAATGGCCGGCGCCCCGCGAGGCTGGCTTGTGGCGCGGCGTCCACATGGTTTACCTGTAGCTTGCCTGCAAGGCCGCCCCGCAGCGTGTTGCAAAACCCTCACGTCAGACGCGTCCTACAAGAAAAAGAAGCCGGCACAGAGACACTCTTGGGTGATACAAAATGTACGGACGGTGCCAGCCCGCCGCCCGTTCCTGCCAACCCAATGTAGAGAGCAACAGGCACCATGGACCAGGCCACTCAGGCGAGCCGCCGCAAAAAATCCGCGCCCACGGCGGCTGCACGCCCCAAAAAAAATACGGCCGCGGCCTCGCTGGCAGGCTTGCCATCCGGGGACCTCGAGCTGGCCGAAGCCCGCTCACGCCAGATCCTGGCGGCGATGATGGCGTTTTCGGACGGTGACTTCGAGGCGCGGCTGCCATCGGACTGGTCCGGCACCGATGGCCGGATCGCCGAAGCCTTCAACCAGTCCATCCGGAACGCCGGGCACATCACCTCGGAAGCCGAGCGCGTGCGCAATACCGTGGGCAAGGAAGGACGCCTGTCCCAACGCATGTCCGCGCCGGGCAGCATTGGCGGCTGGGCCGACCAGGTCCAGTCCCTGAACACGCTGATGGACGACCTGGTGCGTCCGACCACCGACATCGCCCGCACCATTGGCGCGGTCGCCAAGGGCGACCTCGGGCAGTCCATGGACCTGCAGGTGGACGGCCGCGCGCTCAAGGGCGAATTCCTGCGTTCGGCCAAGCTGGTCAACTCGATGATCGAGCAGCTGTCGGTGTTCACCTCCGAGGTGACGCGGGTGGCGCGCGAGGTCGGCACCGAGGGCAAGCTGGGCGGCCAGGCCCAGGTCAAGGGCGTGTCCGGCGTCTGGAAGGACCTGACCGATTCCGTCAACCAGATGGCCGGCAACCTGACGGCGCAGGTGCGCAACATCGCCGACGTGACCATCGCCGTGGCCAACGGCGACCTGTCCAAGAAGATCACGGTGGACGTGCGCGGCGAGATCCTGCAGCTCAAGGAAGCAACCAACACCATGGTCGACCAGTTGCGCTCCTTCGCCTCCGAGGTCACGCGGGTGGCGCGCGAGGTCGGCACCGACGGCCGGCTCGGTGGCCAGGCCGTGGTGCCCGGCGTGGCCGGTACCTGGAAGGACTTGACCGACTCGGTCAACTCCATGGCCAACAACCTGACCTCGCAAGTGCGCAATATCGCCACCGTGACCACCGCGGTGGCGCGCGGCGACCTGAGCCGCAAGATCACCGTGGACGTCAAGGGCGAGATCCTGGAGCTCAAGGAAACGATCAACACCATGGTGGACCAGCTCAACGGCTTCTCTTCCGAGGTGACGCGGGTGGCGCGGGAAGTCGGCACCGAGGGCAAGCTCGGCGGCCAGGCCCAGGTGCCCGGCATCGCCGGAACCTGGAAGGACCTGACCGACTCGGTCAATTCCATGGCCTCCAACCTGACCGGCCAGGTGCGCAACATCGCCGAGGTGACGACCGCTGTGGCCAATGGTGACCTGTCCAAGACCATCACGGTGGACGTCAAGGGCGAGATC
>JAUXPP010000109.1 GCA_030683705.1 Polaromonas sp.
CACACCATCACGGCCGAAGGCGTTGTCGTTGGCGAGCATGGCGACCACATTGCCGGGACGGTCCAGCGCCACCGCGTTGGCAGCGGCATCCTGGCTGGAATTGCGGCCGGTGCGGAAGATGTATTTGTTCCACTTGTCGCCGGTGATGCTGTCGGCCACAGCAGGCTCGACCAGCAGAATCTTCTTGTATTCCTCGGCCACCGGCAACATGGCCAGTGCCACGGGCGAGGCCGTGGGACCGACGGCGATGTCGACTTTTTCGTCGGCATAGGCCGCGGCCAGCGCCGCCTTGCCCACGTCGGGCTTGCCCTGGTCGTCCTTCTCGATCACCACCAGCTTCTTGCCCCCGACCATCATGGTGCCGCCGGTGGCGTAGTTCAGTCCCATGTGAAAACCGACGATGGTCTGCTTGGCATAGGCCTCCAGCGGGCCGGTCTTGCTGGCGATGATGGCGATCTTGATGTCTTTGCCCTGGCTCAGGGCAAGGGGCGAAACAAAGGCCGTGGTCAGTGCGGCCAGTGCGATGAGGGAACGACGGTGCATGGATGTCTCCTGTTGTGGGTTATGCACCAGGATTGCACAGGTCGTGCCAGCTTCAAGCTATTGATTTATAAAGATATTTTTTTATCTTGAGCTAAAATGTATGAAATAAATACATTATTTGTGTATTTATTTCAGTCATCTGTCTGAATTTCGATCAGGGTTATCCAGACGTTCATAGAGTTTGGCGCGCGAGATGCCGAGCAGGCGGGACGCCGCCAGCTTGTTTCCGCCGGTGGCCTCCATGGCGGCCGCAATGGCGCGGCGCTCGACCTGCGCGATCTGCTCGGCCAGTGGCCGCAAGGGGTCGGACTGCGAGGGGTCCGCGCCCTGAAGCGCGGCAGGCGCGGGCGCGATGCGTTTTATGCCGGCGTCTTTCAGCACGTCCTCGACCTGCGCGCGGTCTATGCTGGCCGAGTCGCTGCGCATGGCGGCCTGCTCCAGTACATTGCGCAGTTCGCGGATATTCCCGCGCCAGGTCTGCGCCGACAGCAGCGCCAGCGCATCGGCCGACAGCTCGGGCTGGCGGTCGCCGCTGCGCAAGGCCATTTCCTCACCCAGCACCTCCAGCAGCGCCGGAATATCGGAACGCCGCTCGCGCAGCGGTGGCACCCGCACCGGCAGGACGTTGAGGCGGTAAAACAAATCCTCGCGAAACTTGCCTTCGCGCACCAGTGCAGCCAGGTCGCGCGAGGTCGCGGCAATCAGGCGCGCGTCGAAAGGAATCAGCTTGTTCGAACCCAGCGGCTCGATCTCGCCCTCCTGCAAGGCGCGCAGCAGCTTGGCCTGCAGCGCCTGCGGCATGTCGCCGATCTCGTCGAGAAACAGCGTGCCGCCGTCGGCCAGCTTGAACTTGCCGTCGCGCCCCTTGCGGTCGGCGCCGGTGTAAGCCCCGGGCGCGACGCCAAAAAATTCGGCCTCCAGCAGGGTGTCGGGCACGGCCGCAATGTTGACGCTGATGAAAGGCCCGCGCGCGCGGCTGGACGCCGCATGAATGGCGTGGGCCAGCAACTCCTTGCCAGTGCCGGTTTCGCCGAGCAGCAGCACCGGGCTGGAGGTCTGCGCCGCGCGGCGCGCCTGGCGCTTGACCTCGACCGCCGCCGGACTGGTGCCGATAAAACTGGCAAAAGTGTGTTTGGACTGGCGCTGCCCGCCGGTATGCTGCAGCCGCTGGCTGGCCAGTTCGCGGCGCGCATCGTCGAGGTCGCGGTGCAGCAGCGCAAACTTGCTGATCAGCGGCTGCAGGGTGGTTTCGGGGTGGTCGAACAGCACGATGCCGATGGCACCGATGATGTCGTCACCGCTGTCGTCGCGCAGCGGGATGCGGCTCACGACAAAGGTGCCGGCGCGGTTCGTCAGCAGGTCGATCAGGAAGGCTTCACCGGTTTCCAGCACGCGCCGCATCTGCGTGTTCGGGATCACCTCTTCCACCATGTGGCCGACAAACTGGTCCACCGAGGAAAAACCCAGCGCCGGCAGGAAGCGTTTGTAGCCGTCATTGACCCAGACGATGCGGCCGGTGCGGTCCACCAGGAACATGCCCTGGCTGATGCTGGAGAACAGGTGGAACATGGAGCGCGCCGCCAGTTCCAGAATGCTCTGGGCATCGCGCGGCAGGCCATGCGTGGTGGTGTCAAGCGTCTCCATGCGCCGATGTTAACGCGCAGGCGCCAGGCAGCAGCGTACTCAGGCTGCGGCAGGCGTCCTGAACGCGCGGAACAAGCGCGGCAGCACCAGCACCGCCAACACAATCACCAGCAGGGTCACCGACATGGGGCGCTGCAAAAACACCATGGCACTGCCCTCGCCGATCGACATGGCGTTGCGGAACTGCGCTTCGGCCAAGGGGCCGAGGATCATGCCCACCACCACCGGTGCGGTCGGAAAATCAAAGCGCCGCATCACCACGCCCAGCACGCCGATGCCGTAGAGCAGGAACAAATCGAAAGCGCTTTGCCGCATGCCATACACACCCACCGTCGCGAAAATCAGGATGCCGGCGTACAGATAAGGCTTGGGAATTTTCAGCAGCTTGACCCACAGGCCGACCAGCGGCAGGTTCAGCACCAGCAGCATCACGTTGCCGATGTAGAGCGAGGCAATCAGCGCCCACACCAGCGCCGACGAACTGGTGAACAGTTGCGGGCCGGGCTGGATGCCGTAGTTCTGGAAAGCACCCAGCAAAATCGCCGTGGTGTTCGAGGTCGGGATGCCCAGGGTCAGCAGCGGGATCATCGCGGCCGTGACGGTGGCGTTGTTGGCGGCCTCCGGGCCAGCCACCCCTTCGATCGCGCCCTGGGTGCCGAACTCGCTGTTGTCCTTCGCCAGTTTTTTCTCTGTCGCGTAACTCAGGAAGGTGGGAATTTCAGTGCCGCCGGCCGGGATGCAGCCGAAGGGCGCGCCTATGGCTGTGCCGCGCAGCCAGGCCGGCCAGGAACGGCGCCAGTCCCTGGCCGTCATGTGCACCTTGCTGAGCTTGTTCTGCGAATCGACGATGCGGCCTTCATACAGCACCGCGTACATGGCCTCGGCCACCGCGAACAGGCCGACCGCCACCAGCACGATTTCGATGCCGTCCAGCATCTCGGGCACGCCGCCGGTGTAACGCGCCTGGCCGGTGATCTGGTCCAGGCCGACCAGGCCCGCTGCCAGGCCGACAAACAGCGCGGTCAGGCCGCGCACCGCGCTTTTGCCGAGCACGGCACTGACGGTGGTGAAGGCCAGCAGCATCAGCATGAAGTATTCGGGCGGTCCCAGCTTCACCGCGAACTCGGCGACCACAGGCGCAAACAGCGTGACCAGCACGGTGGCGATGGTGCCGGCGACAAAGGAGCCGATGGCCGCCGTGGCCAGCGCCGCGCCGGCGCGACCGCTCTTGGCCATCTTGTTGCCTTCCATCGCCGTGACCATGCTGGCGGTTTCTCCCGGCGTGTTCAGCAGGATGGAGGTGGTGGAGCCGCCGTACATGGCGCCGTAATAAATGCCGGCGAAAAAAATCATCGACGCGGTGGCCTCGACCTTCACCGTGATCGGCAGCAGCATGGCCACCGCGACCGCGGGACCGATGCCTGGCAAGACGCCGACGGCGGTGCCGAGTGCGCATCCGACAAAACACCACAGCAGGTTGATCGGTGTGGCTGCAGTGACAAAGCCCTGCAGGAGCTGGTTGAAGATGTCCATGGGTCGCCTTCGGTGGTACGGCTCAGAGCCAGCCGGTGGAAGTCAGGCCCGGCAGGTTGATGGCCAGGAATTGCGTGAAGACCCAGTACACCGGCGCCGAAATCGCCAGGCCGATGGCGATGTTCTTGAGCCACGTTTTGGGTTCTATCCCGGTCTTTCCTTCGGCGCCGCGCAGGCCCTGCACCGCCAGCACAAAACACAGGGTGCAGCTCAGGATGAAACCGATGCTGGTGATCAGCGCTGCATTGGCCAGCAGGCCGGCGGAAACCCAGGCAAAACCGGCCCAGTACGCCGGTGCCACATCGCTGGGCGGGTCCATCTCGCGGAAGCCGCCGCTGAATGCCTCCCACACCAGGAAGCCGCCGCAGACCGCCAGGGCCAGCGACACCACCCACGGCAGGAAGTTGGGGCCGGCGCCGGCATAACCGGCAGCCGAGGGAATGCTGAGCGCGCCAAAGGCCAGGCCGGCCGCCAGCAGCAGCACGCCACCGCCGACCAGGGCCTGCAAGCGGGTTTGCGCCGGGGAAAAAGGAGTTGGAGTCATGGTGAGCTCGCTTGAGATAAGGATGTCATCCCGGACCTGATCCGGGATCCATGCCACATGCACCCCTGCCTCAGCAGGCGGGCATGGATTGCGGGTTTAGTGCAGTGTTGCACGCTATCTGGAACATAAAAATGCGTCTTTTGCGCCATGGCTGCGTTGCAAATCCGCGCGATACCAATGGGTATCGCTGTGGTTTGCGCCTTGCCCTGACCCAAAATCCATCATTTTTATTTGTCCCATCCAGCATGCAACACTGCGCTGACCCGCCATGACAAAAGGACGGAGGGCAGGCCTTTAAACCATGCCCGACTTGACCATGGTGGCGCGCAGGCTGGCGAAGTCGTCATCGACGAACTTCTCGAACTCGGCGCCGGTCAGCACGGCTGGCGTCCAGTTGTTCTTCTCCATGGCCTCGGCCCAGGCTTTGGACTTCAGCGCTTTCAGCACCATGTCGGTCAGCTCCTTGCGCTGCGGCGCAGTGATGCCGGGCGCGCCATACACGCCGCGCCAGTTGCCGATCACGACATTGATGCCCTGCTCCTTCAGCGTCGGCACATTCACGCCCTTCAGGCGCGTGTCCGAGGTGACGGCCAGCGCGCGCATCTTGCCGCTGGCGATGTATTCGGCAAATTCGCTGTAGCCGCTGCCGCCTATGGTGACGTTGCCGCCGAGGATGGCGGCAATCGCCTCGCCGCCGCCAC
>JAUXPP010000121.1 GCA_030683705.1 Polaromonas sp.
GCCACCCGCTGCGGCGGCGGCGTCGATGTGGCGCAGCGCCCGGCGCAGGTGGCGCAGCCGGTAGGGCTGGCCGACGATGTAGGGGTGCAGTGCGATGCCCATCACCAAGGGCTGGCGCGTCGACTGCTCGAGCATCTCGTCGAACTGGTCGACGATCATCTGCGCGAAGTCCTTGCCGTCCATCTGGCGCGCCATGATCGCCGGGATGTCGTTCAGCTCCTGCGGGTAGGGCACCGACCACAGCGTGCGCCCGCTGCGCGTGCGCATCGCCACCGGCTGGTCGTCGTGACACCAGTTCAGCGTGTAGCGGTAGCCGGTTTCGGCAAGAAGATGCGGTGTGGCCAGGCTTTCGGAAATCCAGGGCGACAGCCAGCCGGACGGCGCGCTGCCGCTCTCGCGGGCCATGCGCGCACGGCAGTCGGCCAGCAGGGCGCGCTCCTGCGCTTCGTCCATGGCGGCCTGGCGTTCGGCATTGGTGTGGCCGTGGCCGATCAGTTCGTCACCGCGCGCCACAAACGCCGCCACAAGTTCCGGGCAATGGTCGTACAGCGCGGTGTTGATCAGCGCACCGGTGGGCAGCTTCAGCGCATCGAACAGTTCCAGGCAGCGCCAGGCGCCGACGCGGTTGCCGTATTCGCGCCAGGTGTAGTTCAGCACATCGGGTTGCGGCGAGGCCGGGCCCAGGTTCGCGCCCAGACCCTCGCCGAAGGCGAAATGTTCGAGGTTGAAGCCGATGTAGACCGCCAGCCGCGCGCCGCCCGGCCAGTGGTAGTCCGGCCTGTCGTGGATGGCCTGGTAGCTGAACAGGCCATGGCCCGCCACGGGGCGGCCGGCCAGGCCGTGATCACGGGTCGTCATGACAGGCGCTCCGTCCGGGCGTGTCCGGCTTTGGCGCAGGGGGCACGGTTTTTGTGCCTGGATGGTCGGTTTCGGTGCATGGAGCAAAAGGGCAGGGCGAGGTGCATGGGAGACCTTTGTCTGAGCAATTTTGGTGCCTAAACAGGGATCAGATTGTCAACAATATGAATCAATGATTGTTTTCAATATTTTCACAGGATGTCAATCCTTGATGTTGGCGTGGCATGGAGTTTGCATCTCCTGACACCGAGTTCCAACCGCCCACCCCTTTCAGGAGATTGCCATGCCTTTGTTCCGCCGTTCCTTCATCGCCGCCGCCGCGGCGGTGGCGACCCTCGCCTGCCTGCCCGCCCATGCCCAGGAGGCCATCAAGATCGGCCTGGTGACCGCTCTGTCCGGCCAGTCGGCCAAGGCCGGCGAAGCCATCACGCGCGGCCTGGCTGTCGCCATCGACGAAATCAATGCCAAGGGCGGCCTGCTCGGCGGCCGCAAGCTCGAGCTGGTGCGCCGCGACGACGAGGGCAACCCCGCCAAGGGCGTGGTGGCTGCGCGCGAGCTGATCTTCAAGGAGCAGGTGGCGGTGCTGTTCGGCGGTCTCGACACGCCGGTCTCCATGGCCATCGTGCCGATCGCCAACCAGGAGAAAACACCGTTCATGGGCCCCTGGGCCGCCGGTACACCTATCACCAAAAACGGCGCCAACCCCAACTTCGCGTTCCGCGTGTCGGCGGTGGACGAGATCGTCAATAAGGCCATGCTGCAGTACGCGCAGAAAACCTTCAAGTCGGCCAAGCCCGGCATGATCCTGGTCAACAACCCCTGGGGCGAGTCCAACGAGAAGGGCCTGACCGCCGCGCTGAGCGCCAAAAACATGAAGGCTGTCGGCATCGAGAAGTTCGAGGCCAACGATGTGGACGTGGTGCCGCAACTGACCAAGCTGCGCGCTGCCGGCGCCGACACCCTGTTCATGGTCGGCAACGTCGGCCCGTCAGCGCAGGTTGTCAAGTCGCTGGACCGCATGAGCTGGAAGGTGCCGGTGGTCTCGCACTGGGGTCCGGCCGGCGGCCGCTTCACCGAACTGGCCGGCCCGAACGCCAAAACCGTGCATTTTGTCCAGACCTACAGCTTCTTCGGCAAACAGACCCCGGTCGGCGAAAAGGTCATGAAGGCGCTGATGGCCAAGTACCCCGACATCAAGGGTGCCGACGACGTCACGCCTGCGGTCGGTGTGGCCAATGCCTACGACGGCATGCAGCTCGCGGCGCTGGCGATCGCCAAGGCCGGCAGCACCAAGGGTGACGAAGTGCGCCAGGGCTTTTACAAGATAGACCGCTACGAAGGCCTGATCAAGACCTACGTCAAACCGTTCTCGGCCGAGGTGCATGACGCCGTGAGCGAAAACGACTACGTCTGGGCGCAGTTCATCGACAACCGCATCCTGCCCGTGGGCATGAACTGACACCAACCTGCGTTGTGCCAGGCCAGAACCCGGTTGCGGGCTGGCCGGACGGGAGATTTCCATGCTTTTGACTTCGGCGCTGATCAGCGGCCTTGGTCTGGGCAGCATGTACGGCCTCATGGCCCTGGGCTTTTACATCACCTACGCCGTCTCGGCGACGGTGAACTTTGCCCAGGGCAGTTCCATGATGCTCGGTGCTGTCCTGACCTACACCTTTTCGCAAACCCTGGGCTGGCCCTGGCCGCTCGCGCTGACAGCCGCGCTGGCGCTGTGCGCGCTGTACGGCATGCTGGTCGAGTTTGTCGCCGTGCGGCCGTTTGCCAGCCGCGGCTCCAACGCCTGGCTGATGTCCACCGTGGCGCTGGGCATCGTGCTCGACAACCTGGTGATGTTCACCTTCGGCAAGGAGCCGCGCAACCTGCCCTCGCCGCTGGCCGTCACGCCGATCCAGCTCGGTGAGGTTGGCCTCGGTGTGTACCCGCTGCAACTGCTGATCCCGGTGGTCGGTCTCGCGCTCGCGGGCGCGCTGCACCTGGTCGCGCGCCGAACGCGCTGGGGCGTGGCCCTGCTCGCGGTCGAGCAGAACCGCGACGCCGCGCGCCTGATGGGCATACCGGTCAAGGTGGTGGTGCTGGTGGCTTTTGCGTTGTCCACCTTGTTTGCCGGCGTGGCCGGTGCGCTGGTCGCGCCGCTGTTCAATGTGCATTCCGACATGGGCACGCTGTTCGGCCTCAAGGCCTTTGCGGTCGCCATCCTGGGCGGCATCACCAGCGCCTGGGGCGTGATGCTGGCCGGCCTGCTGTTCGGCGTCGGCGAGGCGCTGATCACCTCGACGCTGGGCTCGAGCTACACCCAGATCATCATGTTTTCTCTGGTGATCGTGGTGCTGGCGCTGCGGCCCAACGGCATGTTCGGCCGTCTCGAGGTCAAGAAGGTATGAGCGGCGCGTCCAAACCCTCCTCACTGCTCTGGGGCCTGGGCCCGGCGCCGGCGGTGGCCGTGCTGGCCGTGTTGATGCTGGGCGCGCTGGGCCTGGCCTGGACCGTCAACGGCTATTTTGTCTATGTGCTGGCCAATGTCGCGCTGCTGGCCATCGTTGGCATCGGCCTGAATGTGCTGCTGGGCCTGACCGGCCAGGTGTCCTTCGGCCACGCCGGTTTTTATGCGCTGGGCGCCTATGCGGTGGCGGTGCTGACGACGAAGTTCGGCATGAACTTCTGGCTGGCCTGGACGCTGGGCGTGGGGCTCAGCGCTGTGCTGGGCTTTCTGCTGGCGCTGCCGGCGCTGCGCGTCAAGGGCCCGTATCTGGCCATGGTGACGATTGCCTTCGGCTTTATCGTCGAACACGGCATCGTCGAGTGGCGCGGTGTCACCGGCGGGCAGAACGGCATCATGGGTGTGGCGGCGCCGGCGCTGGGTGCGCTCAAGTTCGATGTGCGCGGCGTCGCGGCGCTGTCCATCGCTACCTGCGCCGTGGTGCTGGTGCTCTACAGCTGGCTGTCGCGCAGCGCCTGGGGTGCAGCCATGCGCGCGGTGAAAGACAGCGAAACCGCCTGCGAGTCGGTCGGCATCAACCCGCTGCTGATCAAGGCGGTGGCCTTTGCCGTGTCGGCGGCGCTGGCGGGTCTGGCCGGCGGCTTGTTCGCGCCGCTGTCGGGTTTTGTCACGCCGCAAGGCTTCGGCATGTTGCAGTCCATCCTGTTCGTGCTGGTGGTCATGATAGGCGGCGCGGGTTCCATCCTCGGGCCGGTGATAGGTGCGGTGATTGTCGGTGTGTTGCCCGAACTGCTGGCCAGCCTCGAGGAATACCGTCTGCTGTTTTTCGGCGGCCTGCTGCTGCTGGTGTTGTGGGCGGCACCGCAGGGATTGGCGGGCCTGGTGAGTGGCTTGTGGCGGCGCGTGCGGCCGCTGCCATCGGACCCTCCCGTGACCGCGTCGGACGCAGATGTGCTGCCGGCAACGGCCACCACGCCGCGCGGCGCACTCACGGTCACTGGCCTGGGCCGCGTCTTCGGCGGCGTGCGCGCGGTGCATGAGCTGAGTTTCGACACCCTGGCCGGTGGCGTGACCAGCCTGATCGGCCCCAACGGCGCGGGCAAAACCACCGTGCTCAACATGCTGAGCGGCTTTTACAAACCCTCGGCCGGTTCGTTTGTACTGCAGGGCCAGGCCCTGTTGGGGCCGGCCGCCTGGCAACTGTCGCGCAGCGGCGTGGCGCGCACCTACCAGACCTCGCAGATGTTCGGTTCGCTGAGTGTGGAAGACAACGTGGCGCTGGCCTTGTGCCGCGGCCGCCTCGGCAATCTGCTGCGCGCCGCCCAGTTCAACGGTGGTGAACTGCGCCGCAAGAGCCGCGCGCTGCTGGCGCGCTGCGGTTACACCGGTTCACCGCGCATGCTTGCGGCCGGCCTGCCGCATGTGGACCGGCGCCTGGTCGAGATCGCGCGCGCGCTGGCGACCGACCCGCAGGTGCTGCTGCTCGACGAACCGGCCGCCGGCTTGTCCAGCGAAGACAAGGAGACGCTGGGCCGCTTGCTGCGCAGCATTGCTGACAGCGGCATCGGCGTGGTGGTGGTCGAACACGACATGTCGCTGGTGATGACGGTGTCCGACCGCATCGTGGTGATGGCAGACGGCCAGTTGCTGGCCACCGGCGCGCCGGCAGAAATTCGCGACAACGCGGCGGTCAAGCAGGCTTACCTCGGCACCACGGTGGCCGGTGCCCATCCTGCGCAGGTTCGCAGCCAGCCCGGCACTGATGCAGCGCCTGAGTTACTGGGCGTGGGTGAGCTGACCGCGGCTTACGGCGCCGAACCGGTGCTCAAACAGGTGAGCCTGCAGGTGCGGCGCGGCGAGCTGGTGGCGCTGCTGGGCGCCAACGGCGCCGGCAAATCCACCCTGATGCGCACCCTCGCCGGCCTGCACCGGCCGCTCAGTGGCGGCATGCATTTGCAAGGCTCGGATTTGACAGGCCAGGGCGCCGAAAAAATGGTGGCGCGTGGCCTGGTGCTGGTGCCCGAAGGCCGCCAGGTGTTTCCGGAGCTCAGCGTGCGCGACAACATCCGCCTCGGCGCTTTCCTGAAACCCGAGGGCATCGATCAGCGCATGGAAGAGATGCTGGTTCGCTTCCCGCGCCTGCGCGAACGCCTGCACCAGCGCGCCGGTTTGCTCTCGGGCGGCGAACAGCAGATGCTGGCCGTGGCGCGTGGCCTGATGAGCCAGCCGGTGCTGCTGCTGCTCGACGAACCCTCGCTGGGCCTGGCGCCCAAGGTGATTGAAGAGTTGTTTGCCGCGCTGGACAACTTGCGCAACGAAGGCCTGACGGTGCTGCTGGTGGACCAGATGGCGGCGCTGGCCCTGTCGCTGGCGGATCGCGCTTATGTGCTGGCGTCGGGGCGGGTGGTGGCCGAAGGCACGGCGCAATCGTTATTGGCCGACGGGTCGCTGGCGCAGGCATATTTGGGTGGGGGCGCGGGCTGATCCCGTCAGATGCAAATTACCTGTACCGCACGAAGCGGGTTGGTACGAACAGAAGTGCAATCCAGACAAAGAAGGCCGTGGGTGGAAAAATGCACAGCACCACCATCAACCACATCACGGGGCCTTCAAAACCCGCATTCTTGAGACGCGGGATAAATACATATTTGGCGAGTACGTACGGAAGACCTATGAAGTTGACGACGAACGATGCGACCAGCAGCGGTACAAAGAAAGCAGACGATGAGGATCGCGCGTCGTTCATAAGTGCAATCACGATCAGGCCGTAAAGAACAATAGCGGCAAGAATTCCCATGAGCAGGCGGATCGCATAGTTCACTCGACCAATGCCGCTGATGTAGGGAGGACTTATTTCTTCGTGCATATGAACTTGGTATGGAGCCGGAAAGCAGCGTAGCAAAGTTCCATGCTCGAAAGGCTTCTTGAGAAGCTTTCAGCCCTACAAATTAAACAAACCCTGCGCCTGAATCCGCTCCACATGCGCCAGCAGCGACCGTTTGGCCACCGGCCAGATGCGCGGGTCCACGTCGTCATACGCAAGTTTCACCCAGTCGTCCATGGAGCCGTCCGGCTGCGCCTGCATCACGCCAACAATCTTGGCTTCGCGTTTCAGGCGGTGCGCCTTGAGATTCGCGATCGCGGTTTTGGCTTCACCGATCACATAACCATGGGCCGGCGCGATGAAGTGGATGTTGTGTTCGTCGCAGGCGGCGCTCAGGGCGTCGAGTGATTCGATGTAGGCATTCATGTTGCCGTCGGGCGGGTCCACCACCGTGGTGCTGCCGTTGAGGATGTGGTCGCCGCTGAACAAAATGCCGTCTTCCAGCATCACCAGGCAAACGTGGTTGGCCGCATGGCCGGGGGTGTGGATGACCTTCAGGCTATGCGCCATTTCGGGCTCCAGCCCAGTGCTGGAAAGCGTGAGCAGCTCCTGATTTGATAGCGTCCGGTCCGGCGTGAACTGGCTGGCGGCGCGCGCTGTCGGCGCCGACGGCAGGCCCAGGATGGGCGGCGGCAGCTTGCACATGGCCTGCAGCGGTTGGGCGCCGGGCGAATGGTCGGCGTGCGAGTGGGTGCACACAATCATGCGGATGTCGCCGCCGGCGGCGCGCCACAGGCGCTGCAAATGGTCCGCATCGGCCGGGCCGGGATCGATCACGATGTAGCCGGTGTGCGGGTCGCCGACCAGATAACTGTTGGTGCCGGGGCCGGTCATCACGCCGGGATTCGGCGCGGTCAGGCGCATGAGGTTTTTGAGCAGCGCCACCGGCTGGGTGGTCTGCCAGTCCAGCGTGTGCACCATCTGGCCGTCGGGGCTGGTCAGCGCGAGTTCGCCATAGGGCGCTTCGTGCTCCATGTAGCGCGCCTCGGCGCCTTCCAGAAAACCGGCGCGCGGACACGAAGTCCACAGCGGTTGCTCGTTCGCGGCACAGGCCTGCAGCAGGGCATCCACCGTCGCAAAAGGCTGGAGCCGCTGCAGCGTGCGTATGGTCGGGAAGATGATGAAGAAGCTGCCGGCCTCGTGCCGCGCCAGCGCATCCGCGGGCCGCACCCAGCAGGGTTCGAACTGCTCGGCGTCGTCGGCCACCGGCTCCTGGCCCTCCGGCATGCGCGCCACCAGAAAGGGCACGTCGAAGCGGCGCGGCAAATCGCGGTCGGTGATCCAGTGGGCCAGCACAAACACTTCGTCGCCGGCCAGCACCAGGCCTTGGTCGCGGCACTGCGCAGCAAACGGCGCCTTGCGGTCCAGGGCCGCGATATCCGCGGTCGTGGCGTAGCTGCCGTCGGCATGGCGGGCCAGCAGCACGCCCAGTTCTTCAAAACTTTCACGGATGGCGGCAATCGCCTGCGTCAGGTGCAGATCGCTCTGGCTGGCGCGCCGCGTGGACTGGGCATGCGCCGCGCTGTCCGCCGCATCGATGCCGCCGCCGGGAAACACATAGGCGCCCGGCGCGAAGCTGGCGGTCATGGAGCGCCGCGTCATCAGCACCTCGATGCCTTGCGGGCTGTCACGCAGCAGCAGCACGGTGGCGGCAGGGCGGGTGGGCGCGGGTTCGCGCTGCGGATACAAAAGTTGGGAGGGTCGAACCATGGACTGATTTTGCGCGAAAGCCGCGCGTGCTGCCGCTGTTCCCGGCTGATTGTTGGCATGCTAAGTATTAACCGCAATGGTTTTCGCGGCGCGGGCTGCGGATACTGGGGATTACTTCATTAGCAGGATCACCCCACCATGAAACACTGGATCTCCCGAACCGCCCTGGCCGTCACGGCCGCCACCTTGTGTGCCACCTCGATGAGCGCCATGGCCCAGGCCTGGCCGACCAAACAGCCGATCAAGTTTGTCGCCGTGTTCCCGCCCGGCGGCTCGGTGGACCAGGTGGCGCGCATCCTGGCGGTGCCGCTGTCGCAGCAACTCGGGCAAAACATCATTGTCGAGAACAAGGGCGGCGCGTCCGGCTCCATCGGCACCGCGGCCGTGGCGGCGGCACCGGCCGACGGCTACACCTTCGCGGTGGTGTTCGACACCCACGGCGTCAACCCCAGCCTGATTCCCGGCATGCCCTTCGACACCCGCAAGGACCTGGCCCCGGTCTCGCTGATCGGCACCTCGGCCATGGTGCTGGCCACCTTTGCCGCCTCCGAATACAAAACCTTTGGCGATGTGGTGGCGGCTGCCAAAGCCAAGAAGAATGTCAACTACGGCAGCATTGGCTCGGGCAGCCTGGGCCACCTGGCCATGTCGCTGCTCTCCAAAAGCGGCGGCATTGACTGGCAACACGTGCCCTACAAGGGCGGCGGCCCGCTGATGAGCGACGCCGTCGCGGGCCATGTGCCGCTGGCCATCGGCTCGGTGTTTGTGACCAAGCCGCACATCGACAGCGGCCGCCTGCGCCCGCTGGCCGTGACGACCAGCAAACGCGCCCCTGAACTGCCGAACGTGCCGACGGTGGCCGAAAGCGGTTTTGCCGGCTTCGACGCCCCGGCCTGGTGGGCCATCCTGGCGCCCGCCAAAACCCCGCCCGATGTCATCAAGCGCATGAACGAGGAAATCAACAAGGCCCTGAAAAACCCCGAGATCGCGAAGAAACTCAGCGCGCAAGGCATCGACATCCTGGGCGGCACGCCGGATGCGGCGCGTGTCTTCATCGACAAACAGATCGACACCTGGGCCAAGGTGGTGAAGGACAACGGGATCAAGGCGGATTGAAGCTCACCGCTGGATGAGAAAAGGGCCTGCGGGCCCTTTTTTTATTGGTATCGGTCAGCGATGAATGGATACGCCCGCGGGTGGGACCAAAGTCAGCGATGTTGCCTGGAAGCTGCATGTGTCCCGGGCACACGCAGGGCCTGTCGGGTTGAAGGCTATAGTGCAGAGGGCAAGCAAGGGGTCGGCGACTTTGTCGTATTCAGTATGCCTGCGCATAGATACAGCGCATTGACGTCACTTCATGAATTCACACGTGTTTTTCAACTCTGGGAGGCCACGTTATCTGACTGGCCGCCATGTTATCCCGCAGTTTTGCGGGATATATCAAAGTTAGCCCTCATATGATCGAACAGCAAGAAGCCATGCCGTTGCTAGTCGATGCCTGTCCATCGTTCGGGCAAGCTTGGAACGAGCACTTGGAGGAGTATGGGAACGACGTTCTCTATGTTGCGGCGGGCGCACTGGCCAATCATCTGCTGGCGCTGCGCAACTCGAACAACTTGCAGCACTTTCCCTTGGTCGCCGCGGCGATCGAGAGGCTGCATCTTGAAGGGACACCTTGGGTCAAGGAATTTGCGACAGTCGGAGTTCTGGAATCCGTGCAGAACGTCTGGGCTAACCACGCTGTTGATCCAGAGGAGTTTGGTCGCTTTCTTGGCCCTGAGAGCCAGCGCTGGTGGATTGGCCTCAATAGGTTCTGGGCAGGGGAGGCATCACATGTACGCGCTGAGGGCTAACCGATCGGCCCAGCGGCGACGGCCTTCGGCAGCGCCTGGCCTCCGACGTTAGGAATCTCATGCAGCCGTTTTTTGCCAGAAAGAACAGAGGGCAGTACAAAGGCAAGGTTTTGTACCCTCATCAGCATCAAGACGGTACTTACGTTGCAACCACGTCAAAGTTCTCGGTCGACTATGTTCGAGTGAACAATGTTGACGAACTCGCAGCGCTGGTTCGTGCTGGCTACGGTGCTCGTATGTCAAACCCTGAGATTCCGCAGGCACCATCCTTCATATCCCCTAGCAGCATCACCTTCGCTACGAAGGAAGAGCCGCTCGCTCAGCTAAAGCGCTTCCTCACCACATTTGCGGAAGTCGATCAGCTTGATTCTGAGACTGTCGCCAACAGGAGGAAGGAGCAGGTCTTCCTCAGAAGTTTCTTGCTGCACGGCGAGTCCGCCGGAAACTGTTGTTTCTGCGGAAGAATGCTTCCCGAGGAACTGTTGGTCGCGGCGCACATAAAGATGCGTGCGGTTTGCACACGGGAGGAGAAGCTTGACTTCAACAACATCGCTGCCCTCATGTGCGTTCTTGGCTGCGACGCCCTTTTCGGCAAGGGCTATGTATATGTAGACGAAGGCAGCATTCGTTTAAACGCAAAGAGAGCCCGAACCCTCGACGTCGATACCGCAACCCAGACGTTACTTGGGCGGAAAGTTTCCAACTGGGTAAGCAGCAAAAAGTACTACTTGTGGCACTCTGAGGAGTTCGGCGCAAAGGGCGGAAACGTCAATGCTTTTCCCGGAAATTCCTAACCCTTCATATATGGACTCCCCCTCAACAGCAAGAGGCTGATCGATGGATTGGCTGTTGGGGAGGCGCCCGCAGTCGTCCCGCATTCACCGGAGGCCCTGCCGCCGTTACTGCAAGCGCTGCAACAACTCCAAAGTCGGATACCCATCCGCCGGCAAATTCAAACTCTGCTGATAACGGCGAACCGCGCTGCGCGTCGCCGGGCCCGCGACGCCGTCGGGCGTGCCGCTGTCGAAACCGCGGGCATTCAGCGCGGTCTGCAGCGCCAGCAACTGGCTGCGCGACAGCGCCTGCAGGTCGCGCGGCCAGGCGGTTTGAACCTGCGGGCCGCCGCCCAGTGCCTGCGCCAGCAGACCGACAGCCAGCGCATAACTGGTGGAGTTGTTGTAGCGCAGGATGGTGCGGAAGTTGGGGCCGACGATAAAAGCCGGGCCGCGCGCGCCGGCGGGCAGCAGGATGGCGCTCTCTGCCAGCGCAGGCAAAGGCGAACCGTCTATCGACTGCACACCCAGGGCTGCCCAGGCCGCGGCCGGCCGCCGCTGTTCGCCGTCGGCAAGTAGCAGGTCGAAGCCCGGCGGCAGGCGCACCTCCTGCCCCCAGGGCTGGCTGGCCTGCCAGCCTGAGCGGGCCAGGAAGTTGGCGGTCGAGGCCATCACGTCGGGCAGGCTGCCCCAGATGTCGCGCCGGCGGTCGCCGTCGGCATCAACCGCATAGGCCAGAAAGTTCGTCGGCAGGAACTGCGTCTGGCCCATGGCCCCGGCCCAGGAGCCGACCATCTGCGCGCGAGGGATGTCCCCGTTCTGCAGAATTTTGAGAGCTGCGATCAACTGGCTGCGCGCCCAGGCTTCGCGCCGGCCTTCGAAGCCCAGCGTCGCCAGCGCATCGATGGTCGGGATGTCGCCGGTGAAGCTGCCGTAGTTGCTTTCCATGCCCCAGATCGCTGCGAGGATGTCGGCCGGCACGCCGTAACGCGCAGCGGCGGCATCGACCGCCGGCCGTGCCTCCAGCAGCCGGTCCTGGCCGCGCACCACGCGCTGCGCCGAGACCGCGCTGTCGAGGTAGTCCCAGACGGTGCGCGTGAACTCGGCTTGTGCGCCGTCGGCCTGGGTCACGCGCGGGATGAAGCGGATGCCCTCGAAAGCGCTTTGCAGCGTGGCCTCGCTGATGCCGGCAGCGCGCGCACTGGCGCTGAAGTCGGCGATCCAGCGGGCGAAGCGCTGGTCGCGTTCGGTATCAGCGGGTGCGGCTGATGCTGGGCTGCTGTTTGGCGGCGGCATCTGGGCGCTGGCCGGCAGCGTGACAGCGCCGGCCGCCAGCGCGAAGATTGCGAGAAGTGTGGGTGCCCGCCTGGAGAGGGTTGGCACCGGAAAACGGGATCGTGTGGGGTACATGCCTAGTCATGCTCTTCCGGCGACACACCCAGCGCCACCAGAAAACGCGCCACCATGTTGTAGGTCGCAATCGCGCTGGTCAGCTCCACCAGCCCGGTGGTGTCGAAATGGGCGCGCAGGGCCTCGAACACATCGTCGCTGACTTTCACGTCCAGCGTCATCTGCGCGGCGTAACGGATCACCAGTTGCTCGACCTCGCCCAGTGCCGGGTGCGCCGCCGAGGCGCGCGCATCGGCTTTCACCAGCAGATTCAGCGCATCGAGCTCGGCCTGGCTGCCGCCGGCCGCCAGGAAGTCCGGCGCATGGTGTTTGTATTCGTAAGCGGCGCCGGTCAGCAGCGCGACGGTGCAGATGCCCAACTCGCGCAGCTTGCGGCTGGTCGGCAAGCCGGTGCGCACCGCGCCCAGGTAGACGTTCCAGCCGCGCGCCAGCGGTTCGCTCCAGAGCAGGGCCTTGTCGAGGTTGATCAGCGTGCCGCCGCGGCGCTTCAGCACGGCGTCGACCAGGTCTTGCGGTTGGGGTTTGAGGGCGGGTGTCCAGTCGGGAATACGCATGGGGGTCTTTCGCTTGTGCGGTGGGGTGTGGCCCCGGCGGATAATGCGGGGATGCTGATCCGATTTACCAAAATGCAGGGGGCGGGCAATGATTTTGTCATGCTCGACGAGACCCGCGAGCGCCTGAACCTCACGCCCGGCCAGTACCGCTTCCTGGCGGACCGCCACTTCGGCGTCGGCGCCGACCAGATTTTGTCGGTGCGGCCGGCCAGTGAGGCGGGCATCGACTTCGAATACGTGATCCACAACGCCGACGGCGGCGAGGTCGAGCAGTGCGGCAACGGCGCGCGCTGTTTTGTGCGTTTTGTGCGCGAGCAGGGGCTGACCACCAAGGAGGCGGTGCGCGTGAAGACGCTGTCCGGCGTGATCGAGCCGCGTTTGCAGGCTGACGGCCGCGTCACGGTGGACATGGGCGCGCCCATCTTCGATCTGGCGCGCGTGCCCTTCGACGCCACCGGCCTGACGCCGGAGCCCGTTCATTCATGGCAAAAATGGCCTCTGGCCCTTGCTGGACAAGCGCAGACAGCTCCTGTTTTCATAGCAGTCTTGTCCATGGGCAATCCGCATGCGGTGCAGCTGGTGGACGAGGTCGAGGCCGCGCCGGTGCTGGAAACCGGGCCGCTGATCGAAGGCCACGCGCGTTTCCCGCGCCGCGTCAACGCCGGCTTCATGCAGGTGGTCTCGCGCAGCCAGGTCCGCCTGCGGGTCTATGAACGCGGCGCCGGCGAAACCCTGGCCTGCGGCAGCGGGGCTTGCGCCGCGGTGGTCGCTGGCATACGCTTGGGCCTGCTGGACGCGCGGGTCGATGTCTGGACCCACGGCGGCACGCTGACCATCGAATGGCAGGGCGGCGTCGATGCCGCGCCGGCCCCGGTGCTGATGACCGGCCCGGCGACCACGGTGTTCGAAGCCTCGATTGAAGTGCCTGATCATCTGTAGACACCTGTAGACTGACGCACACAGACTTACCGGAACCACAAGAACATGAATCCAAGCGAACACTCGATCCAGAACCCGATCACCGAAGACGACATCGCCAACTTCCTGGCCAACACGCCGGACTTTTTCGAGCGCCACGCCGAGTTGCTGGCGACGGTGCAGCTGTCCAGCGGCCACGGCGCGCGCGCGGTCAGCCTGCAGGAGCGCCAGGCCGGCATGTTGCGCGACAAGATCAAGGGGCTGGAAGCCAAGGTGGTCGAGATGATCCGCTACGGCAATGAAAACGTCGCCATTGCCGACAAGCTGCAGCAGTGCACCCTGAACCTGCTGCTGACCGCCCATGCGCGCGACCTGCCCGACACCATCGTGCGCGAGATCCAGGCGCAGTTCGCGGTGCCGCAGGCGGCCATCAAGGTCTGGCACGTCAACGGCATTTTCTCGATGGAAGATTTCTCCACGGGCGTCAGCGAAGACACGCAAACCTTTGCGTCCTCGCTGACCGCACCTTATTGCGGCGTCAACTCCGGCTTCGAGGCCGTCAACTGGCTGCCCGATCCGGCGCAGGCCATGTCGGTGGCACTGATCCCGCTGCGTCCGGGCAAGGCGCCGCAAGCCTTCGGCATGCTGGTGCTGGCTTCGCCCGACCCCGAGCGTTTCAGTGCCAGCATGGGCACCGACTTCCTCGAGCGTATCGGCGAGCTGGCCGGCGCGGCGCTGTCGCGCCTGCGCCCCATGGCCGACTAACTCTCGCCTTGCATGGCCGTGCCGGACGACTCCGTCAGCGCTGCCGCCGCCGCGCCACCTGCCGACAAGGACCCGCTGGTCGAGCGTTACCTCGAACATGTGCGCGTCGAAAAACGCCTGGCCCAGCGTACTGTCGAGCTGTATGCGCTGGACCTGGCCAAGCTGCAGGCCCACTGCAAACAGGCGGGCGTGGCGCTGACGGCGGTGCAAAACCTCCACATGCGGCGCTGGGTCGCGCAGATGCACGGCGGTGGCCGCAGCGGCCGCGGCATTGCGCTGATCCTGTCGGGCTGGCGCGGTTTTTACACCTGGCTGGGTCGCGAGGGCCTGGTGGCCAGCAACCCGGTGCAGGACCTGCGCGCGCCCAAGGCCGCCAAACCCTTGCCCAAGGCGCTCAGCGTCGATGAAGCGGTGCAACTGGCGGCCTTCCAGGGCGCAGACGGCGACGATCCGGCGCTGCTGGCGCGCGACCAGTGCATCACCGAACTGCTTTACGGCTGCGGCCTGCGCATCGGCGAGCTGACCGGCCTGGACGTGGTGGCCAGCAGCCAGGCTAGCGGCTGGATCGACCTGCAGGCCGGCGAAGCGCATGTGCTGGGCAAGGGTTCGAAGCGGCGCAGCGTGCCGGTCGGCAGCAAGGCGCTGGAGGCGCTGCAGGCCTGGCTGGCGGTGCGCGGCGGGTGGGCCAAGGACGATGCGGCGCTGTTCATCAGTCAGCGCGGCACGCGCCTGACGCCCCAGCACATCCGCGTGCGCCTGAAGCAGCGCTCACTGCAGGCCGGGCTGGCCACGCCGGTGCATCCGCACATGCTGCGCCACTCGTTTGCCAGCCATGTGTTGCAGTCCAGCGGCGACCTGCGCGCGGTGCAGGAACTGCTGGGTCACGCCAACATCACCACCACGCAGGTCTACACGCGGCTGGACTTCCAGCACCTCGCCAAAGTTTATGACGCAGCGCATCCGCGCGCGACGGTGGCGGGTCTCAAACCCGCGACAAAAAACAAGCGCTGAGCAACTTTTGTTTGGCCCGCAAAAACAGCCAGACCCTGGGTCACCGCAGGTTCAGGCGGGCGCCACGTAATCGGGCAGCATGAACACCGCGCGTTTGCTCTGGGGCGCGACGGCGGCCAGCTTTTGTGCCAGCCGGGCCAGCGCGATCTCGGCCGTCGGCCCCTGGCGCGGCACCAGCGCGTAGGCCACGCGCACCTGCGCCACACAGTCGACCGGCAGGCCCTGGTAGGGCATCAGGCAGCGCGCGACGATGCGCGGCCCCAGGGTGGCGGCTTCCTCGGCAGAAAACGGGCCTTCCACCAGCATGCTGAAGCGGTGCTCGGACAGGCGCGCCGCGCTGTCGATGTCGCGCGCAGTGGACAGCAGGCGCTCGGCCACGCGCAGCGGCAGGTCCTGGGCGGCCTTGCGGCCGAAGTCGCGCTGGATCTGCTCGCTGTTGACCAGGTCGATCATCAGCACCGCGCCCTGGTGTTTGAGCCGCTCCGAGCGGGCGATCATGCGCGACAGGCGCTCGGCAAACACCGATTCGTTGATCAGGCCGGTGGACGGGTCCATCCGGTCCAGTCCCTGGATGCGGCGCGTGTTTTCACGGCGATGCTGGCTACGCAGGACCAGCACGGCCAGCATCGCGGGCATCTGCAGCGCCATGCTGGCCAGTACCGCCTGTTCGGTCACAAAACTCAGCGGCAGCCACTGCAGGTAACGGCCTATGGCCAGCGCCAGGCTGATGGCAAGAGGCGCGGCGGCCAGCAGCAGCCAGCCACCGAAGCGGTCGCCGCGGCGCCAGGCCCAGAGGTTGACGCCCAGCATCAGGACCGGGACCAGCAGCAGATAAGGCACGACCAGTGCGATGCGCAGTTCGCTGGCGGTCAGCAGCAGCGCAGCCGACAGCGCGGCGCCGGCCAGCACCACCGCCCAGACCAGGCGATGCAGCAGGCGCGAGCGCTGCGCCAGCGACACGATGGTGGCATTGAGCACCAGCAGCGCCATCAGCATCCAGACGCCCAGCACCACCAGCGAGCGGTCCGTCCATTGCGGCGAATCGGGCCACAGGTGCAGCGCCGCCACACCCGTGATCGCGGACTGGGTCAGGCCGACCAGCGCGGAGCAGACCGCGTAATAGAGATAGGCGCGGTCCCGCAGCACCACCATGCCGACCAGCCCGACCAGCAGGCCGAGCAGCGCCAGTCCGAAATACACGCCGAGGAACAGTGACACCTGCTGCTCGCCACGCAACACATGCCCCGAGCTGACAAAACGTATGGGCGCGCTGAAACCCTGGACGTTGGCAAGGCGCAGCATGTAGTGGGTCGGTTCCTCGGCATTGAAATTCACCACCAGCAGAGGGTGCCGGTGCGGCGTGGGCCACTGGTTGACCGGTGTCAGGTCGCCGCTGCGCTGCTCGCGCCAGACGCCGGCACGGTCCAGCGTGTACAGCGAGGCGCTGTCCAGCGCCGGGTAGGGAATCTCCAGCAACCAGCGCTCGTCGTCGGGCGCCGGCGGCACGGTGAAACGGATCCACAGCGCCTGCTGCGGCTGCAGCGGATAAATGTTTCGGGCCAGGGTGGGGCGCCAGGGCAGGCCAGCACCGGCAGCGATGTCCTGCACGGTTTTTTGCGCCGTCGGGTCTATCCAGTAGTCGCCCCAGTCGGCCAGGGCCACCGGTTGTTGATCGGGGTCGAGTTCGAGCACGGTACGTGCAAGCGCGGCCTGGCCTGCCAGCGCCAGCAGCAGCACGCAAACGCAGGCGCGCCAGCAGCGGCGCAGGGCTGCCCGTACGGCGCCGACGTCGGCAAGTTGTGTGGAAAAGCGGCGAAAACCCATCGGGGGATTGTCGCAAATCTGCAGGGCGGAATGTAAGAGGCCTGTAAGCCGGGGACAATGGCAGCATGAAATCCATTCGATTGAGGCAAGGCAAGGAGCGCTCGCTGTTGCGGCGCCACCCCTGGGTGTTTGACGGCGCGATTGCCAAAGGTGGCGGCGACGCCGGTGAAACCGTGCGTGTGGAGAGCCACGAAGGCCAGTTTCTCGGCTGGGCCGCATTCAGCCCGAGTTCGAAGATACGCGCGCGGGTCTGGAGCTTTGATGAAAACGAACGTATCGACGCTGCGTTTTTCGCAGCCCGCATCGCCCAGGCGATCAGGGCCAGGAGCCGTTTTGACATCCAGAGCGACGGCTGCCGGCTGATCCACGGCGAGTCCGACGGCTTGCCGGGCGTGGTGGTGGACCGTTATGCCGACACCCTGGTGGCGCAATTTTCCAGCTGCGGTGCCGAGCGCTGGAAAAGCGTGATCGTGGAAGCCCTGCTGGCGCAAACCGGCTTGACCCGTTTGTACGAGCGTTCGGACGCGAGTGTGCGTTCGCTCGAAGGCCTGCCCGAAGCCACCGGATGGCTGGCGGGAGGCCCGGCCCCCACGCTTGTCGCTTCGCGTACTTCGCTGCCCCCCGAGGGGGCTGATTTTCCTAGGGGCGGCCCGTCGGAAAATCGCGACACCGAAATCACCATCACCGAACATGACTGGAAGCTGAGTCTGGACGTGGCCGAGGGCCACAAGACCGGCTTTTACCTGGACCAGCGCGACAGCCGCCGCAAGTTTGCCGAACATACGCGCCGCCTGCAGTTCCAGGACGTGCTCAACTGTTATTGCTACACCGGCGGCTTCACGGTCGCGGCGCTGGCCGGCGGCGCGGCGCATGTGACTTCGATCGACTCCTCGGCACCGGCGATAGAGCGCGCCAAGGCCAATGTGGCGCTCAACGGCTTCGACGCGGGCCGCACCACCATGCTGGATGCGGACGTCAACGCCTCGCTGCGCCAGTTCCACAAGGAAGGCCGGACCTTCGACGCCATAGTGCTGGACCCGCCCAAGTTCGCACCGACGGTGGCGCATGCCGAACGCGCCGCGCGGGCCTACAAGGACATCAACCGCATCGCCCTGTCCATCCTGGCGCCGGGCGGGGTGCTGTTCACCTATTCCTGTTCCGGCGGCATCAGCGCCGACCTGTTCCACAAGATCGTCGCCTCGGCCGGCATCGACGCCGGGGTGGATGCCTTCATCACCGAACGCCTGGGCGGCGCGCCGGATCACCCGATGACGGTGAATTTCCCGGAAGGCGAGTACCTCAAGGGCCTGGTGCTGCTTCGAAAGTAATTTTCAGGCCAAAAAGGCCTGCAGCCCTTTCTGGTCGTGCGTAAGATGCTATGAAAACAGGAGCATTGGGGAGCTTTGGGCACCGTGGGGCTTGACATGCCCTGTAAAGTCAGAAGAGCGGCCCCAGCTAAACATGCCCTGGCATCAGGGCCATGGCCTGACCGCTAAACTCCCTGCTCCGGCCGCGCGCCGGCCGCATCTTTTCACCCTGTTTTTCCCGAGGTTGACCCCATGAGCTTGATTCCCGTGACCATCCTGACCGGCTTTCTGGGCTCCGGCAAAACCACGCTGCTCAAGCGTGTGCTGACCGAGGCCCACGGCCAGAAGATCGCCGTGATCGAAAACGAGTTCGGCGAGGAAAACATCGACAACGAGATCCTGGTCAACGACACCGAGGAAAACATCATCCAGATGAACAACGGCTGCATCTGCTGCTCGATCCGCGAGGACCTGCGCGAGACGCTGCAACTGCTGGCCGCGAAAAAGCGCAAGGGCCTGCTCGATTTCGAGCGCGTGGTGATTGAAACCACAGGCCTGGCCGACCCGGGCCCGGTGGCGCAGACGTTTTTCATGGACGAGGAAATCGCCGAGCAGTATTTGCTGGATTCCATCCTGACGCTGGTCGACGCCAAACACGCGGCGACCCAGCTCAACGAGCGCCAGGAAGCGCGCCGCCAGGTCGGTTTTGCCGACCAGATCTTCATCAGCAAGTCGGACCTGGTGGCGGCCGATGAGGTGCAGGCGCTGATGCACCGCCTCAAACACATGAACCCGCGCGCGCCGCAGAAAGCCGTGCATTTCGGCGAGGTGGCGATTGCCGACGTGTTCGACCTGCGCGGCTTCAACCTGAACGCCAAGCTCGACATCGACCCGGACTTCCTCAAGGCCGACGAGCACGATCATGCGCACCATGACCATGCCGAGGGCGAACATTGCGACCACCCCTCGCATGCGCACGAGCACGGGCACGGCCACCATCACCACCATGATGACGACGTCAAGAGTTTTGTGTTCCGCTCGGAACGCGCGTTCGACCCCGCCAAACTCGAGGACTTCCTTGGCGCCATCGTCAACATCTACGGCCCGCGCATGCTGCGCTACAAGGGCGTGCTGCACATGGAAGGCACCGAGCGCAAGGTGATTTTCCAGGGCGTGCACCAGCTGATGGGCAGCGACCTCGGGCCGGCCTGGGCGGCGGGCGAGCAGAAGAACAGCAAGATGGTGTTCATCGGCATCGATTTGCCCAAGGATATTTTCCTGCAGGGCCTGGAGCAGTGCCTGGTTTGAGGTAGGCTGTCTCCAAATTGCTCTTAAGGGCGGGAGGGTCTCATGTTTGTCTCCAATCTCCAACGTTCAGGTCCAGGAAAGTCCGGCCATCCCGGCGAGCCGCTACAATCGCGCGCCGACTGCAGTACCCGGACGTCCCGACCAGGACAGTCCGGGACAGCAGTCAGGGTAAGTACTGGCCTGAAAACTGCAGGGACGGCGGCAGACAAACCAGACAATCAGGTAAAAGACAGGCATGGACCGGCCCAGCTGGTCCCGCCCGGAATCAGCATGCGGGCCATCCCGAAGCTGCTTCCCCGAGGAGACACGTTGTGAAAGCTCAAGCGAAAAAGTCCAAACCCCCCGTCAAGGCCGCTGCAAAACCCGTCGGCAAAGCCAAGCCCGCTGCCAAGGCGGTGAGCAAGGCCAAAGCTGCGCCCGCCAAGGCGGCGCCGGCCAAAAAAGCCGCCAAACCGGTGGTCAAAGCCAAGCTCAAATCAGTCGCCAAGCCGGTCGCCAAAAAAACTGCGGTCAAACCCAAAGCCAAACCTGCTGCCAAGCCTGTCGCCGCCAGGAAAGCACCGGTCGCTGCCAAAAAACCGGCACCCGCCAAAAAGGCTGCCAAGCCTGTTGTCAAACCCGCGGTCAAAGCCGCCAAACCAGTCATCAAGCCGGCACCCAAGCCGGTTGCGGCCGGCAAGGCCACCGCCAAACCTGAAGAAAAAGTCATCATCAAAACGATTCCCAAAACGGCTGCGGCCCCCGCCGGCAAAGCCGCGCCCAGCCCTTCCCCCATCGCCGCCGTGCCTGCGCCGCTGCAGACACCGGCCCTCAAGCCGGGACGCCGTGCCTCGCTGCGCAACTCGTCGTTCGCCCCTCCGCCGGCGCCCATGGTGCCGACCCATTCGCCCGACGCAGCCAAGGCCAGTTATTCGGCGATTGCCGAGCGTGTGATCGCGCCGCCTCCCCATGTGGCCGCCAAAAAGGATCCCAAGCTCGCCAACAACTGGAAAACCAAGCCGGCCGACCAGTTGACGGACGAGGAGGTCAAGGCCATGCCTGACTCCGAGTACATGAACGAGAAGCAGCTCGCCTTCTTCCGCTACAAGTTGTCGCTGCTCAAGCAGGACATCCACAACAGCGCCGGCGAAACCACCGAGCATCTGCGTGAAGACACGGTGGTGGTGCCGGACCCGGCGGACCGCGCAACCATCGAGGAAGAACATGCGCTGGAGTTGCGCACGCGCGACCGCGAGCGCAAGCTGCTCAAGAAGATCGAGCAGTCGATCGCCCGCATCGATTCCGGTGACTACGGTTACTGCGACGAAACCGGCGAGGCCATTGGCGTCGGGCGGCTGATTGCCCGTCCGACAGCCAACCTGTCCCTGGAGGCGCAGCAGCGCCGCGAACTCAAGCAGAAAATGTTCGGTGACTGATCCGTCTGCCTTTCACCCGACCTGACCGCATTCATGGCCAAAGAAGACACCACCCCCGGCTTGCTGTCAAAAGTCGTGAAGTTCGTCCGTAATCCGGCCACGAACTGGTCTGATCTGGACAATCGGGAGTCCGGCCGCGAAGAGGCCATGAGCAAGCAGTTGCTCAAGGAGATGATCGAACGCAAGCGCCGCAACGACTTTGTGCGCAAGCGCGAATTCGACATGCTGCGCAAGATGCGCAAGCGTGAAGCCATGACCGGCCAGGACCCGGGCGCCCGGCCGTCCTTTTTCCAGAGCAGCATGCCGTCCAAGCCGGACGACCGTGCCGTGACCCTGAAAAAGATCGACGAGATCGAGGCCCAGATGTCGATGCAGTGGTGGAAGACCAAACACGGTACCGGCTCGGCCATGAGTTCGATGTCGTCCGGGCCGATGCCGGTCGCGCCGCCGCCCGCTGCGCCGGGCAACCTCAGTGTTCATGCGCCGCTGCTGGACAACGCGCTTCCGGCCAGCTACGTGGCGACCGCCCCGACCGAGCTGACCGCCGCGCTTGCGAAGGTCAAGGGGGGCGGGCCTGCCCCGGCTGCCGCAGCCCCGCCGGCCATGCAGGAACGCGCGCCCGCGCCGGCTGCCACCCCGGCACCCCCTCCGGCCCGTCCGGCCAGCTTCCAGCCTATTTCGGCGCTGTCGCGTGATGACACGCCCTCGGGCTTTTCCGCTTCCAAATTTTCCGTGGTGGACGGCGCGGAAGTGGCGCACGATCTGGAGCTGGAAGAGGCCTCCATCCGTTTTGCCAACGGCGATGATGCGGGCGCTGAGGCCGGCCTTCTCGAAACCCTGGGCCCCCAGGGCAGCCGCGCCCAGCACGCCGACACCTGGCTGGCCCTGTTCGATCTGTACCGGGCGACCGGCCAGCACGAAAAATTCGAAAACCAGGCGATCGAGTTTGTCGGCCGCTTTGACCGGTCGGCACCGCAGTGGTATTCCATGCCCGACATGGTCAAGCAACTGGCCAGCCCGAGCGCCCCGGTGCAGGGCAACGGACCGGCCGCCGACTGGATCTGCCCGTCCGTGCTGGGCATCCAGACGGTTGCCACCCTCACGGCTGCACTGGCCCGAGCGCCCATGCCCTGGCGCCTCGACTGGCACAACCTCAAGAGTATCGACGCCGGGGCGGTCGAACCGCTCGGCAAGGTGTTCAGCGGCTGGGCCGCGCAGCCGGTACAACTGCGATTCATAGGCGCGGCGCAGCTGCAGCACGTGCTGCAGGACGCGACGCCCTCGGGTGTGCGCGAAACCGCCCAGGCCTGGTGGCAACTGCGGCTGGAAGCCTTGCGCGTGACGCACCAGCCCGACGAGTTCGAACTGACGGCGCTGGATTTCTGCGTCACTTACGAGGTGTCGCCGCCAGCCTGGGACAGCGCGCGCTGCGAGTACAAGCCGCTGGACCCACAGGGCGCCGCAGTCAGTGGTCAGGCCATCATCGGCGATGTCTACCGCGACTCCGCGCCCTCGAGCATCAGCAGCGTGATGGAAGGCGACACCCAGATGGACGGCAACTCACAGATGTCCAACCTGTTTGCGGTGGAGTTGTCGGGGCAGATCGAGGGCGATGCGATCGACGTGCTGGACAAGCTGGAGGCCAAGCTGATGGGCGCCGACATCATGGTCATTTCCTGCGCCAAGCTGATCCGCGTCGACTTTTCGGCCGCCGGGACCCTGCTCAACTGGGTGTCGGCGCGTGAGTCGGAAAACCGCGCTGTGCAATTCACCGACGTGCACCGGCTGGTGGCTGCATTTTTCAATGTGATCGGCATCACCGAACACGCCCGGGTGCTGACACGCATCGACTAGCATCGACCAGGCCGGCCCGTCGCCACACGGCCTTGCCTGCCACGCCTGCCCCCTGAAGCGGGGCTATTCCTTCCCTTCACCCCTGCAGCATTTCTGCTGAAGCTGGCGTGCGCGCCGACCGGCGCTTGTTGTTTGCCCTGATTGCGGCAAGCACCCTGCAACTCAAGGCTGGGCTCACCGTGACACGGGCCGCATCGGCGGCAGGCTTGAGACAACACTTTCATTAAATGGTCTAAGTGCTTAATTTAGAACATCTTTTAATTTTTCGCGCTTTGAAATAGCTTTCTAAGTGCTTGATTTCATTGAAAAAATTTGTTGCAAAGCGCTTGCACCACAAAACTTTCCTGATAAAGTGGGAAAAAGTGCAATTTAGTGGTGAAAAGTGTTTTCCAAAGGTTTTTAACAGTGTTTCAAGGCGCGTCTTCTGTGGCTCTCGATACCAAGGGTCGGCTTTCTGTGCCGACCCGGTACCGTGACGTCCTCAGCGCCACCGCCGCCAGCCAACTCACCATCACCAAACACCCGCACGGCTGCCTGATGATATTCCCGCGCAACGAGTGGGAGAAATTCCGCGGGCGCATCGCCGAGTTGCCGATGGAGGCACAGTGGTGGAAGCGGATTTTTCTCGGCAATGCCATGGACGTCGAGATGGACGCCAGCGGCCGTGTGCTGGTGTCCCCCGAACTGCGCGCCGCTGCGGGAATCAGCAAGGACACGGTGCTGCTCGGCATGGGCAGCTTCTTCGAACTGTGGGATGCGGCGACCTACGCGGCCCAGGAGGCCGAGCAGATGAAGGGTCCCATGCCCGATGTCTTCAGAGATTTTTCATTCTGAAAGATGGCGGTGCAAGACACATGGACACATCGCACCGTCTTGTTGAACGAAGCAGTCGCAGCGCTTCACATCCAACCGGACGGCCACTACATCGACGCGACCTTCGGGCGCGGCGGACATTCCCGCCTGATTCTTTCGCAGCTCTCGCCCCAGGGCCGTCTGACCGCCTTCGACAAGGACCTGGAGGCGGTGGCCGAAGCGAAGACCCTGAACGATGCGCGTTTTGTCATCCGCCACGAGGGTTTCAAACACCTGGGCGAGCTGCCCGCCGGCTGCGCGGCCGGTGTGCTGATGGACCTGGGCATCAGCTCGCCGCAAATCGACAACCCGGCGCGGGGCTTTTCGTTTCGCGGCGACGGCCCGCTGGACATGCGCATGGACACGACGCGTGGCCAGAGCGTGGCCGAGTGGCTGGCCGATGCGGAGACAGACACCATTGCGGAGGTCATTCGTGAATATGGCGAAGAACGGTTTGCTGGGCAGATTGCAAAGGCGATTGATCGTCGCCGACAGGAACGGGGCCCTTTTGGAACCACCGCTGAGCTGGCCGAAGTCGTGGCTGGCGCGGTCAAAACCCGCGAGCCGGGCAAGGACCCTGCAACGCGCACATTTCAGGCTTTTCGGATTTTCATCAACGCCGAGCTTGAAGAGCTGCAACAGGCGCTAGAGGCTTCGCTCAAGGTACTGCAACCGGGAGGACGTTTGGTGGTGATCAGTTTCCATTCTCTGGAAGACCGCATCGTCAAGCAATTCATAACCGAGCACTCGCGCGAGGTGTATGACCGCCGCGCGCCCTTTGCCGCGCCCAAGCCGATGCGGCTGAAGGCCCTGGAGCGCATCAAGCCGGGCGACGAAGAGATCGCCGCCAATCCGCGCGCGCGCAGCGCGGTGATGCGCGTGGCAGAACGCACCGACGTACCGCTCCAGGCCGTCACGCAGCGTTATCCAGGGGCTCAATCATGACGCGCCTGAACCTGGTGCTGCTGATTGCCGTGCTGTTCAGCGCCCTGTACCTGGTGCGCACCCAGTACGAGTCGCGCCGCCTGTACGTCGAGCTGGAAAAGACGGCCGCGCGCAGCCGCCAGCTCGAGGCCGACAGGGAGCGCCTGCAGGTTGAAAAACGCGCCCAGGCCACGCCGCTGCGCGTGGAGCAGATCTCCAAGGAGCGCCTGCAGATGCGCACGGCCACCCCGGCCATCACCGAATACGTCAGCTACAAACAGGCGCCGGCAGGCGGGGCCAAGCCGTGAGCCGGAGTGTCCTGTACTCCTCCAGCCCGCTGCTGGCGAGCAAGACACCGGTCTGGCGCAGCAAGCTGATCGTGGCCGGCATTGCGCTGGCCTTTGCCGGTCTGGCCGGCCGCGCGGCCTATGTCCAGGTGATAGGCAACGACTTCTTCCAGCGGCAGGGGCAGGTGCGTTTTGCGCGCACACTGGAGTTGCCCGCCAACCGCGGCCGCATCCTGGACCGCAACGGCTTGTTGCTGGCCACCAGCGTGGTGGCGCCCAGCATCTGGGCGATTCCCGAAGACGTGGATGCCAACCGGACGCAACTGACGGAACTGGCGAAGTTGCTGGAGATGCCGCTGGGCGAGCTGAACAAAAAACTGGCCGACGAGGACAAGACCTTTGTCTGGATCAAGCGGCAGGTGGATGAACCCATTGCCCAGAAAATCCATGCCCTCGGTCTCAAGGGCATCTACCAGCGCAAGGAATACAAGCGGCAGTACCCGGAAGGCGAAACCGCCGCCCACGTGGTCGGCTTCACCAATGTGGAAGACCGCGGCCAGGAAGGCATCGAGCTGGCTTTCAACAAGGAGCTTGCCGGCAAGGCCGGCTCGCGCAAGGTGATCAAGGACCGGCTGGGGCGGGTCGTCGAGGACGTCGGCGAGCAGGTGCCCCCGCTCGAAGGCAAGGACATCCAGCTCAGCCTGGACAGCAAGGTGCAGTTTTTCGCCTACCAGAAGCTGCGCGATGCGGTCATCGCACGCAAGGCCAAGGCCGGCAGTGTGGTGGTGCTGGACACCGTCACCGGCGAAGTGCTGGCGCTGGCCAACTACCCGAGTTATGTGCCGAACAAGCGGCAGAACCTGACCGGCGAGCAACTGCGCAATCGCGCGATGACCGACACCTTCGAGCCCGGCTCGACCATGAAGCCGATCACGGTGGCGATGGCGCTGGAAGCCGGCCGCATCAAGCCGCAAACCCTGGTGGAAACCGGCCCCGGTCGTTACAGCATCGGCGGTTTCACCATCAGCGATACCCACAACTACGGCACGCTGACGGTGGAAGGCGTGATCCAGAAGTCGAGCAACGTCGGCGCGCTCAAGATCGCGCAGAAGATGAGCCCCCACGAAATGTGGGACACCTACACCGCGCTCGGTTACGGCCAGAAGCCGCAGATCCAGTTCCCCGGCGCTGTCACCGGACGCCTGCGGCCCTGGAAAACATGGCGGCCGGTGGAGCAGGCCACCATGTCTTACGGCTACGGCCTGTCGGCCTCGCTGTTCCAGATGGCGCAGTCCTATACCGCGTTTGCCCATGACGGACAGATCATCCCGGTCACCATGCTCAAAAGCAGCGAGCCCGCTGTCGGCATCAAGGTCTTTTCCGCCGACAACGCGCGCGCCGTGCGCAAGATGCTGCAGATGGCGGCAGCGCCGGGCGGCACCGGCCCGCTGGCGCAGACCGTCGGTTATTCGGTGGGCGGCAAGTCGGGCACCGCACACAAGCAGGTCGGCAAGGGTTACGCCAGCAACAAATACCGCGCCTGGTTCACCGGCATGGCACCCATCGAGAACCCGCGCATCATCGTGGCGGTCATGATCGACGAGCCCAGCGACGGCAAGTATTTCGGCGGCGTGGCCGCGGCACCGGTTTTCAGTGAAGTGGTGCAGCAGACCCTGCGCATGATGGGTGTGCAGCCGGACATGAGCGTGAAACCGCAAATTGTCTACAGCCCGGTCGAGGAGTCCTTCTGATGGACCAGTTGCAGACACCCGGGCAGGCGGCGCAATGGTTGCGCCAGCGTGTGGCCGGCAGCCTGTGGACGGACAGCCGCAAGGTCGGCACCGGCGATGGTTTCATCGCCTGGCCGGGTGCGGCCACCGATGCCCGCCGCTATGTGGCGGGGGTGCTGGACGCCGGCGCCCAGGCCTGCCTGGTCGAGCGCGACGGCGTCGAAAGTTACGGCTTTACGGACAGCCGCGTGGCGGCATACCCGGGCCTCAAGCTGGCCACGGCGCCCATCGCTGCCGAATTTTTCGGTCATCCCAGCCGCCAGCTGGACCTGCTGGCGGTGACGGGCACCAACGGCAAGACCTCGACCGCCTGGTGGCTGGCCCAGGCGCTGGGGCGGCTCGGGCGACCCTGCGGGGTGGTCGGGACGCTCGGCATGGGACAGCCGGATGCCATGGTGTTCAACGGGCTGACGACGCCCGACCCGGTGCTGTTGCAGCAGCAACTGCGGCGCTGGGTCGATGACGGCTTTGCGGCCTGCGCGCTGGAGGCATCGTCCATCGGCATCGCCGAACACCGTCTCGACGCGACGACCATTCGCGTGGCCATCTTCACCAACTTCACGCAGGACCATCTCGACTACCACGGCGACATGGCGTCCTACTGGGAGGCAAAAGCCCGCCTGTTTGGCTGGCCGGGCCTGAAGGCTGCGGTGCTCAACGTCGACGATGCCAAGGGCGAGGCGCTGGCCGGGTCCCTGCAGGGCTCGGGCCTGGATGTCTGGACCGTGTCCTGCGCCGCGCCGGCCCGCCTCAGGGCGCAGGCCATCCACCAGGGCGAGGATGGCATGAGCTTCGACGTGCTCGAAGGCGAATCCCGCCATCGCCTGTCCACCGGACTGGTCGGTTTGTACAACGTGTCCAACCTGCTCGGTGTCATGGCGGCACTGCGGGCGCTGGGTCTGCCGCTGCGCGAGGTGGTGCAGGCCTGCGCCCACCTGCCGCCGGTGCCTGGGCGCATGGACGTGATCTCTGTGCCGGGCCGGCCGCTGGTGGTGGTTGACTATGCGCACACGCCGGATGCGCTGGAGAAGGTGCTGGGAGCGCTCAGGCCGCTTGCGGACGGGCGCGACGGCCGGCTGTGGTGCGTCTTCGGCTGCGGCGGTGAGCGCGATGCCGGCAAGCGGCCCCTGATGGCGGCCATTGCCGAAAAAGGCGCCGACCAGGTGGTGGTCACCAGCGACAATCCGCGCAGTGAAGACCCGGCGCTCATCATCGCCCAGGTCCTTCAGGGTTTCCAGCGCGGCGCGAAGGTGGAGGTGCAAGCGGACCGCGCCCTCGCCATCGCGAACACGGTCGCGCGCGCGGATGCCCGCGACGTGATCCTGATCGCCGGCAAGGGCCATGAGAATTACCAGGAAAGCGCTGGCGTCAAGCTGCCGTTTTCCGACAAGGCCCAGGCCGAAGCCGCCTTGAGCCAGGGCGCCGGTACCCGGGTGGCCATGGGAGGCCTCGCATGATGACGCTGCAGCAAGCCCTGCAGTGGCTGCCTTCGGCGCGCCTGGTAGGCGATGGCGCGCTGCGATTTTCACGCGTTCACAGCGACACGCGCAGCCTGCGGCCCGGCGACCTGTTTGTGGCGCTCAAGGGCGAGCGTTTTGACGCGCATGATTTCTTGCCGCAGGCTGCCAGCCAGGGTGCGGTCGCTGCGCTGGCGCAGCGCGGCCTCTCGGCCAGCCAGCCGGGCCTGCTGGTGGAGGATTCCCTCAAGGCCCTGGGCCAGCTGGCGGCTGGCTGGCGTTCGCAGTTCAGCCTGCCGCTGATTGCGGTGACCGGCAGCAATGGCAAAACCACGGTGACGCAAATGATCGCGTCCATCCTGCGGGCCTGGAAAGGCGACGCGGCCTTTGCGACCGAGGGCAATTTCAACAACGACATCGGACTGCCCCTGACCTTGCTGCGTTTGCGCGCGGGCCATGAGGCCGGCGTGGTCGAACTCGGCATGAACCATCCCGGCGAGATCGCCTACCTGGCCGGCCTGGCACGGCCAACAGTGGCGCTGGTCAACAACGCCCAGCGCGAACACCTGGAGTTCATGGCCACCGTGGAAGCGGTGGCGCGGGAAAACGGCAGCGTGATAGCGGCCTTGCCCGGCCCGGGCGTCGCGGTGTTCCCGGCCGATGAGCCCTACACGCCGATCTGGCGCGCAGCCGCCGCGCCCCGCGCCGTGCTGACCTTTGCTGAATCGGGCGCTGCCGACGTGACGGGTGTTGCGCAGTGGACGGGCAGCGCCTGGCAGGTGCAGGCCGCCACGCCGCAGGGCGTGCTGGATTTTTCGCTGCAGATCGCGGGCCGCCACAACGTCAAGAATGCGCTCGCCGCGACAGCCTGCGCGCTGGCGGCGGGGGTGCCGCTGGCCGCCATTTCCGCCGGCCTGTCCTCTTTTTCACCGGTCAAGGGCCGCTCGCGCGCCCTGCAAGTGACACGCGCCGGGCGCGCCATCACGCTGATCGACGACAGCTACAACGCGAATCCGGATTCGGTGCGTGCCGCCATCGATGTGCTGGCCGAACTGCCGGGCCCGCGCCTGCTGGTGCTGGGTGACATGGGTGAGGTGGGCGACCAGGGCCCGGCCTTCCATGCCGAAGTGGGTCTGCACGCGCGTGAGCGCGGCATTGAACAGCTGTTCACCCTGGGCCAGCAGTCCGGTGACGCCGCCGCGAATTTTGGCGCGGGCCGCCATTTTGGCGACGACCTGCCGGCACTCCAGGCTGCCGTCGCGGCGGCCTTGCCGGGACTGGGCAGCGTGCTGGTCAAGGGCTCGCGTTTCATGAGGATGGAGCGGGTCGTGGAAGCGATGGTTGCCGGCGGACAAGAACAACAAGAGGAGAAAAAATGAGCCCCCACGTTCACATTCGTTCACTGCCCCCCGAGGGGGCGTGTGCCTCCTTTGAGGCGGCTCGGCAGGAGGCACCCCATGCTGCTTAGCCTGGCCCAGTGGCTGCAAACCATGTCGCCGGAATTCGGTTACTTCCGGGTGTTCCAGTACCTGACCTTTCGCGCGGTCATGGCCGCGCTCACGGCTTTGCTGATCGGCCTGATTGCCGGCCCGTTTGTGATCCGCCGCCTCACGCACCTGAAGATCGGCCAGCCCATCCGCGAGTACGCGATGCAGACGCATTTGAGCAAGAGCGGCACACCGACCATGGGGGGCGTGCTGATCCTGCTGTCCATCGGTATCTCGACCCTGCTGTGGTTTGACCTGAGCAACCGGTTTGTCTGGATTGTGCTGATCGTCACCCTGGGCTTCGGCGCCATTGGCTGGGCCGACGACTGGCGCAAGGTGGTGCACAAGGACCCGGAAGGCATGCGCTCGCGCGAAAAATACCTGTGGCAGTCGGTGATCGGACTGCTCGCGGCGCTGTACCTGGTGTTCAGCATTTCTGAGAGCTCCAACCTGCGCGTGCTCGAGCTGTTTTTCAGCTGGGTGCAATCCGGTTTTGACGTGAACCTGCCGCCCAAGGCGGGCCTGCAATTGCCGTTCTTCAAGGAAATCAGTTACCCGCTGGGCGTGTTCGGCTTCGTGTTGCTGACCTACCTGGTCATTGTGGGTTCCAGCAATGCGGTCAACCTGACCGACGGTCTCGACGGCCTGGCCATCATGCCGGTGGTCATGGTCGGTTCGGCGCTTGGCGTGTTTGCCTACGTGACCGGCAGCGCGGTGTATTCGAAGTACCTGTTCTTCCCGCACATTCCAGGCTCGGGCGAACTGCTGATTTTCTGCTCGGCCATGGCCGGCGCCGGCCTGGCCTTTTTGTGGTTCAACACCCACCCGGCGCAGGTCTTCATGGGCGACGTCGGCGCGCTGGCGCTGGGCGCGGCGCTGGGCACGATTGCGGTCATCGTGCGCCAGGAAATCGTGCTCGCCATCATGGGCGGCATTTTTGTGGTCGAGGCGCTGTCGGTGATGTTGCAGGTGCTTTATTTCAAGTACACCCGCGCACGTTATGGCGAGGGCCGGCGCCTGTTCAAGATGGCGCCCCTGCATCACCACTTCGAGAAAAACGGCTGGAAGGAGACGCAGGTTGTCGTGCGTTTCTGGATCATCACCATGCTGCTGTGCCTGGTCGGCCTGTCCACCCTGAAACTGCGATGAACCCCGACGAACCCCTTCCTCCCGGCGCTCCGCCCGAACCGCCTCCCGCAGAGCTGGCGCCCATGCCCGCGCCTGTGCCTGAGGTGGCCCCGGCAGGGGAAGCGCCGGCGGCCGGCGACGTTCAGGCCCCCCCCGCCGCCAGCGGCAAGGCGGGTGTGCGGCCCTTGCCCGAAACGCTGACGGCAGCGCGCGATGCCGCGGCCTTTGTGGCCCAGTTGTTTGCCGAGGTGAGCGCGCCCGAGACGCCGGCTGTGCCCGTGGCGGCCGTGGACGTGCTGCCGGTGGTCGACCCGGCACGGGTCGATGAAGAAGGCGGGCCGGAGGGCGCCGCGGCCGGCATGGTGGCAGTGTCGCCGCTGCAGGGCCAACATGCCCTGGTGCTGGGCCTGGGCGCTTCGGGCCTGGCCATGGCGCGCTGGTGCGTGCGTCAGGGGGCACGTGTCACGGTGGCGGATACCCGCGAGGCGCCGCCGCAACTGGCGCGGCTGCAGCAAGAGTTGCCGCAGGTGGATTTTCGTGCGGGCGCCTTCGAGGCGGCCCTGATCGAAGGCCAGGATGTCCGCGCGGTGTTTCGCAGCCCGGGCCTGTCGCCGGAACAGGTGGCACCGGTCTGGCAGGCGGCGCAGGCCATCGGCTTGCTGGTGGGCGGTGAACTGGACCTGTTCGCGGCCGCCCTGCGGGAGCTGCAGGCCGAGCGCAACTACGCACCCAAAGTGCTGGCCATCACCGGCACCAATGGCAAGACCACCACCACGGCACTGACCGGTCAACTGCTCGCCCATGCCGGCAAGAGCGTTGCAGTGGCAGGCAATATCGGCCCCAGCCTGCTGGATACGCTGGCCGGGCACATCGACGCGGGCACGCTGCCCGAGGTCTGGGTGCTGGAGCTGTCCAGCTTCCAGCTCGATGGCGTTCAGGGCTTCGAGCCGAGTGCCGCGACAGTGCTGAATTTGAGCCAGGATCACCTGGACTGGCACGGAAGCATGGCGGCTTACGGCGCTGCCAAGGCGCGGATTTTCGGCAGCAAGGCGCTGCTGGTGCTCAACCGCGATGACCCCGCGGTGATGGCGATGTTGCCGAGCACCGCCGGGCCGTCCCAAGGCGCGAGAGCCCCCGCTGGGGGCAGCGCAGCACACGCAGTGGCCAGCGTGGGGGAGCCAAAACCTCCCGTACGTGTCAAACTGCAAAAGCCGCAGTGGCGCGAGTACATGACCTTCGGTCTCGGGATGCCCGGGCGGCCGGGCGACTTCGGTATCGAGACTGTCAACGGCATGGCCTGGCTGGTGCGTGCGGCCGAAGCCGATGAAACCGTGAAGCGCCGCAAGGACGAGGAAGTGGTGCTGCACATCCAGCGTCTGATGCCGGTCGAGGCCATGCGCCTGCGCGGCCGCCACAACGCCACCAATGCGCTGGCCGCGCTGGCGCTGGCCGGCGTTGCGGGCGGAACCATGGCATCCATGCTGCACGGCCTGCGTGACTACGCCGGCGAACCGCACCGCGTCACGCCGGTGGCCGTGGTCAACGACGTCGAGTATTTCGATGACAGCAAGGGCACCAATGTGGGGGCCACCGTGGCCGCGCTGACCGGCCTGGGCGCCGAACGCAAGCTGGTGCTGATTGCCGGCGGGGACGGCAAGGGGCAGGATTTTTCGCCGCTGGCTGATCCGGTGCGGCGCCATGCCCGGGCAGTTGTCCTGATCGGGCGGGACGCGCCGCAGATCCGTGCCGCCTTGCAGGACACAGGTGTGGCGCTTCTGGATGCCGGCTCCATGCAGGCCGCAGTGGAGCTGGCCGCGGCGCAGGCGCGAACCGGCGATGCCGTGTTGATGTCGCCAGCCTGCGCGAGTTTTGACATGTTCGACAACTATGGGCACCGCGCCCAGGTGTTTTGTGATGCGGTCCAGGGGCTGGCGCGCGACGCGGGGGTGGTGTCATGACCGTCGCCACACGCCTTGCGGGTTGGTTCTCGGGCCTGGGCGGCGCGGCCACCCAGGGCTTGCCGGTTCGCCTGGGCGGCCAGGGTGCTTCGCGCACCGCGTCTGCGCCGGTGCGCATGTCGGGCGTCGACCAGTCGCTGATCTGGGTCACGGTGGCGCTGTTGGTCTGGGGCCTGGTGATGGTTTATTCCGCGTCTGTGGCCATGCCGGACAACCCGAAATTTGCGCGTTACGCCCACACCCACTTTTTGCTGCGCCATGCCATCTCGCTGGGCGTGGCCTTCGCGATGGCCCTGCTGGCCTTCCAGGTGCCGGTGGCAACCTGGGAAAAGCTCGCGCCCTGGCTGTTTGTGGCTTCGCTGGTGCTGCTGATGCTGGTGCTGGTGCCTTTCATCGGCAAGGGCGTGAATGGCGCGCGCCGCTGGATCTCGCTGGGATTCATGAACTTCCAGCCCTCCGAACTGGCCAAGTTTGCGGTGCTGCTGTATGCCGCCGACTACATGGTGCGCAAGATGGAGGTCAAGGAGCGCTTTTTCCGCGCCGTCATGCCCATGGCGGTGGCCATCGGCATCGTGGGCCTGCTGCTGCTGGCCGAGCCCGACATGGGCGCCTTCATGGTGATCTCGGTGATCGCCATGGGCATTCTGTTCCTCGGTGGCGTCAACGCCCGCATGTTTTTTGTGATCGCCACCGTGGTGGTGATTGCCTTCGCCCTGATGGTGATGCTCAGCGACTGGCGCCGCGAGCGGATTTTTGCCTACCTCGATCCGTGGAGCGACAAGTACTCGATGGGCAAGGGCTACCAGCTCTCGCACTCGCTGATCGCCTTCGGGCGCGGCGAGGTGTTCGGCGTGGGCCTGGGTGGCAGCATCGAGAAGCTGCACTGGCTGCCCGAGGCGCACACCGACTTCCTGCTGGCGGTGATCGGCGAGGAGTTCGGTTTCCTGGGCGTGTTGTGTGTGATCGGCGCTTTCATGTGGATGACACGCCGCATCATGCACATCGGCCGCCAGTCGATTGCGCTGGACCGCCTGTTTGCCGGCCTGGTGGCGCAGGGCGTGGGCATCTGGATCGGCTTCCAGGCCTTCATCAACATGGGCGTGAACCTGGGCGCACTGCCGACCAAGGGCCTGACCCTGCCGCTGATGAGTTACGGCGGCTCGGCAATTCTGATGAACCTGATCTCGCTGGCCGTGGTGCTGCGCATTGACTACGAAAACAGGCTTTTGATGCGCGGAGGCCGCGCGTGAAAAGCCTGTTTCGCCAAAACCGGCTCAGCGCGCAGCGCTGCGGCGCGGCAGCGCCGTTGATGAGAGGGGGGCGAAGTTGAAGTGCGCTCTCATCATGGCCGGCGGCACCGGCGGCCACATCTTCCCCGGTCTCGCCGTGGCCGAGGCCCTGCGCGAGCGCGGCTGGCGTGTGCACTGGCTGGGTGGCAAGGGCACGGCGGAACGGCCCAGCATGGAAAGCCAGCTGGTGCCGCCGCGCGGCTTTGCCTTTGAAACCATCGATTTTTCCGGTGTGCGCGGCAAGGGCCCACTCACGCTGGCCTTGCTGCCCATGCGCCTGCTGAAAGCCTTCTGGCAAAGCATTGCCGTGGTGCGGCGCGTCCAGCCCGATGTGGTGGTGGGCCTGGGCGGCTATATCGCTTTTCCGGCCGGCATGATGAGCGTGCTGCTGGGCAAACCACTGGTGCTGCATGAGCAGAACTCGGTGGCCGGCATGGTCAACAAGGTGCTGGCCGGTGTCGCTGACCGGGTGTTCACGGCATTTCCCGGCGTGATAAAAAACGCGCAGTGGGTGGGCAACCCGCTGCGGCCCGCGTTCACGCAGCAGCCGGACCCGGAGACGCGTTTTGCCGGGCGCAGCGGGCCCCTGAAGGTGCTGGTGGTCGGTGGCAGCCTGGGTGCGCAGGCGCTCAACCGCATCGTGCCGCAGGCGCTGGCGCTGATCCCGCAGGAGCTTCGTCCGCATGTGTTGCACCAGAGCGGCGCCAGCCAGATCGACGCACTGCGCGAGAACTACCGCGCTGCCGGCGTGTTGGCCGAACTGACACCGTTCATCGAGGACACCGCCGGCGCCTTTGCCGAGGCCGACCTGGTGGTGTGCCGCGCAGGCGCCAGCACGGTGACGGAAATTGCCGCTGTCGGGGCTGCCGCCCTGTTCGTGCCTTTCCCCGCAGCGGTGGACGACCACCAGACCCGCAACGCCGCTTTCCTGGTGGACCAGGGCGGTGGCTGGCTGGTGGCGCAGCCGGCGCTGACACCGCAATACCTCGCCGACATGCTACAAAAAACAGAGCGCTCTACGCTGGTGGAACGGGCGTTACAGGCCAAAAAGATGCAAAAAATAGATGCCACCGCGGAAGTGGTGGCCGCCTGTGAGGATTTGGCGACATGAAACACGCAATCAAACACATTCACTTCATCGGCCTGGGTGGTTCCGGCATGTCCGGCATCGCCGAGGTGCTGCACAACCTCGGCTACGTGATCTCGGGCTCCGACCTGTCCGACAGCGCCACCTTGCGCCGGCTCGCCAGCCTGGGCATCAAGACCTTTGTTGGCCATGCTGCAGACAACCTGGCCAACGTGGATGCCGTGGTGACCTCCACGGCGGTGCAGGCCAACAACCCCGAGGTGCTGGCTGCGCGTGAAAAACGCATCCCGGTGGTGCCGCGCGCGCTGATGCTGGCCGAGCTGATGCGCCTGAAGCAGGGCATCGCGATTGCCGGCACCCACGGCAAGACCACCACCACCAGCCTGGTCGCCAGCGTGCTGGCCGAGGGCGGGCTGGACCCCACCTTTGTGATCGGCGGCCGCTTGAACAGCGCCGGCGCCAACGCCAAGCTGGGCTCGGGCGACTACATCGTGGTCGAGGCCGACGAGTCCGATGCCTCCTTCCTGAACCTGTTGCCGGTCATGGCAGTCGTCACCAACATCGACGCCGACCACATGGAAACCTATGGGCACGACTTCGGCAACCTGAAAAAGGCCTTTGTCGACTTCCTGCACCGCATGCCGTTTTACGGCACCGCCATCCTGTGCACCGACGATGCAGCGGTGCGCGATATCGTGCCGCAGGTGTCCTGCCCGATCACCAGCTACGGCTTCAACGAGGACGCCCAGGTGCGCGCCGTGGACGTGAAGGCGGTGGACGGCCAGATGTTTTTCACGGTGCAGCGGCGCAATGGCGTGACCCTGCCCGATCTGCCGGTGGTGCTGAACCTGCCCGGCGAACACAACGTGCTCAACGCGCTGTCGGCGATTGCCGTGGCGGTCGAACTCAACATCCCCGACGCGGCGGTGCAAAAGGCGCTGGCCGAGTTCAAGGGCGTGGGCCGGCGCTTCCAGCGTTATGGCGAGGTGGCGGCGCCTGCGGGCGGCAGCTTCACGGTGGTGGACGACTACGGCCATCACCCGGTCGAGATGGCGGCCACGCTGGCTGCCGCGCGCGGCGCCTTTCCGGGCCGCCGCCTGGTGCTGGCTTTCCAGCCGCACCGCTTCACCCGCACGCGCGACTGTTTCGAGGACTTCATCAAGGTCATCGGCCAGGCCGACAGCGTGTTGCTGTCCGAAGTTTATGCCGCGGGCGAGACGCCCATCGTCGCTGCCGACGGCCGCTCGCTGGCGCGCGCGCTGCGTGTGGCCGGCAAGGTCGAGCCGGTGTTTGTCGACGACATCGAGGCCATGCCGCAGGCGATCGCCGACAACGCGCTCGATGGCGACGTGGTGGTGTGCATGGGTGCCGGCACGATTGGCGGGGTACCCGCCAAATTGCTGGAGTTGCTTCAAAAACCAGAGCGCACTGTGCAGGAAGGACAAGGGTTGTGAGCCTGAAAGCATCTGATTTTGGCAAGGTGGCGGTGCTGCTGGGCGGGCGCTCGGCCGAGCGCGAGGTCTCGCTGATGTCGGGCCGGGGTGTGCTCGAGGCCCTGCGCTCCCGCGGTGTGGATGCGCATGCTTTCGACCCTGCAGAGCGTGATATCGGCGATCTCAGGCGTGAAGGTTTCCAGCGCTGCTTCATCGCCTTGCACGGCCGCTTCGGCGAGGACGGCACGGTGCAGGGCGCGCTCGAACTGATGGGTATTCCCTATACCGGTTCGGGCGTGATGGCTTCCAGCATTTCCATCGACAAGGTCACCACCAAACGCATCTGGCTGGCCGATGGCCTGCCGACCCCGAAGTACCTGCTGCTGCGCCGCGGCGTGTTCGAGCGCAAGCAGGTGGTGGCCGTGCCCGATGAACTCGGCCTGCCGCTGATCGTCAAGCCGGCGCGCGAGGGCTCGTCCATCGGCGTGGTCAAGGTCGAGGGCTACTCCGGCATGGTGGACGCCGTGGAACAGGCGGCGCAGCTCGATGCGGACGTCCTGTGCGAACAGTTCATCAGCGGCGACGAGGTGACCTGCCCGGTGCTCGGCACGGGCGACAGCGCGCGCGCGTTGCCGGTGATCCGCATCGTGGCCCCCGAAGGCAACTACGACTACCAGAACAAGTATTTCACCGACACCACGCAGTACCTGGTGCCCTGCGGCCTGCCGGCCGGCGAGGAGGAAGCCATCCAGGCCATGGTGCTTCAGGCCTACCGCGTACTGGGTTGCCGGGGCTGGGGCCGGCTCGACGTGATGATCGATGCAAAAACCCGCAAGCCGTATTTGCTGGAGATCAACACCTCCCCGGGCATGACCAGCCATTCTCTGGTGCCCATGTCGGCGCGTGCGGCCGGCATCAGTTATGAAGACCTGTGCCTGGAAGTGCTGCGCAGCGCCAGCCTTGATCACCCGCCGGAGGGAGGCACTGCATGAGCCCTAGCCTGCCCGCACCGATGGACGTCCGGCTGATGAACATCGCCTCCCTGCTGCTGGGACTGGCGTTTTTCGGCATGCTGGCGGCACTCGGGATCGGCTGGCTGGTGCAGCAGAACCTGTTCCGGCTCACGGCCATCAAGGTGCGCGGCGACGTGAGCCACAACAACGCCGTCACCTTGCGGGCCAATGTGGTGCCGCGCCTGAACGGCAATTTTTTCACGGTGGACCTGGCCGGCGCACAAGCCGCTTTCGAGTCCGTCCCCTGGGTGCGCCGGGCTGTGGTGCAGCGCGAGTTCCCGAACCGCCTGAGCGTCGTGCTACAGGAGCACAAGGCGGTCGCCTATTGGGGCCAGGAAGCCGATGCGCAACTGGTCAACACCTACGGCGAGGTGTTTGAAGCCAATCCGGGTGATGTCGAGGCCGAGGACCTGCCGCTGCTCAGCGGCCCTGCCGGCCAGGCCGCGCAGGTGCTGGACGCCTGGCGCAGATTGTCACCGCTGTTTGAAAAAATCGATGCGCAGATCGAGCACCTGGAACTGACCAGCCGCGGCAGCTGGCGCACCCGGCTCGATGACGGCGCCACGCTGGAGCTGGGCCACGGTTCGCTTGAGGACATTGAAAGCCGCGTGTCGCGTTTTGCCGCCACGCTCACGCAGGTGGCCGGCAAGTTCGGCAAGCCGCTGGAGTCTGCCGACCTGCGTTACGCCAACGGCTATGCGATCAAGTTGAGGGGGGTCACCACCACCGTGCTGGGTGACAAGGAAAACGCGAAAGCAAAAAGGTAAAGATATGGCCAAGGAATACAAGGATCTCGTCGTGGGGCTGGACATCGGGACCAGCAAGGTCATGGCGGTGGTGGCCGAGGTGCTGCCGGGCGGCGAGCTCAAGCTGGCGGGGCTGGGCATCGCCTACAGCAATGGGCTCAAGCGCGGCGTGGTTGTCAACATCGACGCCACCGTGCAGAGCATCCAGCAGGCGCTCAAGGAGGCCGAACTGATGGCTGACTGCAAGATCGCCCGGGTCTACACCGGCATCACCGGCAGCCACATCCGCGGCATCAACTCCAGCGGCATGGTGGCCGTGAAGGACAAGGAAGTCACCCAGGCCGACGTGGCCCGCGTGATCGAAACCGCCAAGGCCATCAACATTTCCACCGACCAGCGCCTGCTGCTGGTCGAGCCGCAGGAGTTCGTGATCGACGGCCAGGACGTGCGCGAACCCATAGGCATGAGCGGCATCCGGCTCGAGGCCAAGGTGCACATCGTGACCGGCGCGCAAAGCGCCGCGGAAAACATCATCAAGTGTGTGCGGCGCTGCGGCCTGGAAGTCGACCAGCTCATGCTCAACCCGCTGGCCTCCAGCCTGTCCGTGCTCAGCCGCGACGAGCAGGAACTCGGCGTGGCGCTGGTGGACATCGGCGCCGGCACCACCGATGTGGCGATTTTCACGGGCGGGGCGATCCGCCACACCGCCGTGATCCCGATCGCCGGTGACCTGATTACCAGCGACATCGCGATGGCGCTGCGCACGCCGACCAAGGACGCCGAGGACATCAAGGTGGAGAGCGGGTTTGCCAAACAGTTGCTGGCCGACCCGGACACCCAGGTCGAGGTGCCGGGACTGGGCGACCGCGGCCCGCGCATGTTGTCGCGCCAG
>JAUXPP010000124.1 GCA_030683705.1 Polaromonas sp.
CGATCATCAGACCCGAAGGAATCAGCAGCCAGAAGCTGTAGTTGTTCATGCGCGCAAACGCCATGTCGGCCGCGCCGATCTGCAGGGGAATCATCCAGTTCGCGAAACCTACGAATGCCGGCATGATCGCGCCGAACACCATGAACAGGCCGTGCATGGTGGTCAGCTGGTTGAACAGCTCGGGGTTGACCAGTTGCAGGCCGGGCTGGAACAGTTCGGCGCGGATACCCAGCGCCAGCACACCGCCGAACATCAACATCGTGAAGCTGAACAGCAGGTACAGCGTGCCGATGTCCTTGTGGTTGGTCGCGAAGACCCAGCGCCGCCAGCCCGTGGGGGCGTGGTCGTGGTCGTCATGCGCGTGATCATGATGGTCGAGAACTGCACTCATCTTGGCTTCCTTTGGTGGCTTGTGCCTGTAGCTTTGTCTTTGCGGCTGACCGGGGGTCGGGCCTGAATCGGGGAAAACGTCTTACTTGCGCGCAGCCTGGAATTCCGCGGGCTGCACAATCTGGCCGGTCTGGTTGGACCAGCTGTTCTTGGTGTAGGTCGCCACGGCGGCCAGGTCGGTGTCGCTCAGCGTCTTCCACGCAGGCATGGCGGCTACGCCGTTGAGCAGGATGGCGATCTGTTTGCCATGGTCCTTGTCGACCACGATGGCCGAGCCGTCCAGCGGCTTGATCGGGCCGGCGCCCTTGCCGCTGGCCTGGTGGCAGGCAGCGCAATTGGCGGCATAGACTTTTTCGCCGCGGGCCTTCAGCTCCGGCAGCGCCCAGACCTTGGAAGGATCGTCCGCCTTGGCAGCAGCCTCTTTCACCTTCACGCCGACCCACTTGCTGTAGTCCTCGGCGGAAAGCACCTTGACATGGATGGGCATGTAGGCGTGCTCCTTGCCGCACAGTTCGGCGCACTGGCCGTAGTAGTCGCCGATTTTTTCGGCACGGAACCAGGTGTCACGCACAAAGCCGGGAATCGCGTCCTGCTTGATGCCGAAGGCCGGCACCATGAAGGCATGGATCACGTCGTTGGCGGTGGTGATGATGCGGATCTTGCGGTCCACCGGCACCACCAGCGGGTTGTCGACCTTGAGCAGGTAGTCGTCCACCGGCTGGCCCTTGGCGGGGCCGCCCTTGTCGGACATTTCGCGGTGGGTGCTGTCGAGCGTCGACACAAAGCCGATGCCTTCGCCCTCGCCCTTGATGTAGTCGTAGCCCCATTTCCACTGCATGCCGGTGGCCTTGATGGTCAGGTCGGCACTGGTGGTGTCCTTGGAGGCAACCAGCACCTTGGTGGCTGGCAGCGCCATCAGGATCACGATGACAAACGGGACGATGGTCCAGATGATCTCGACCGTGGTGGACTCGTGGAAGTTGGCCGATTTGTGGCCGACCGACTTGCGGTGCTTCCAGATCGAATAAAACATCACCCCGAACACCGCCAGGAAAATCACCAGGCAGATGATCATCATGAACCAGTGCAGCCACTGCTGCTCTTCGGCAATCTTGGTGACTGCGGGATGCAGGTTGAGCTGGTTGACGGCCGGGCCGCCGGGCAAGTCATTGACCGCATAGGCTGCGGTGCTGACCCATGCGCCCATCAGGGCCGCAATGGCAGCCAGCCTGGAACCGGCATTGCGGGCCAGTGACGTCAAACCCCGGCCTGCGTGCTTCATTCCCGATCCTATCGTTGTACGTACGTTCATCGTGATCACTTTTAATGCCTCAATTACCGACTGATTAAGCAGCTGATTATAAAGTTAGCCATGCGGCCCACCGCTTCAACCCTCTGCTTCACGCCCTGCTTTCGTCTCTGCCTCAACATCCGCGCAACGCGTGGCGGATTTCCCGGGCCAATGCCGGCCTCAATTCGGGGCGCACATGCCGCCCCACCCTGACCGACCGGCCCTGGCCCGATACCTCGATCAGCGAACCGTCACCGTGTCTGGGCTCGACACGAACCCACAAACGGTTGAACACCGAGCGCTCCAGGCGCCCTGCGCTTTCCAGTTCCACCACCAGCTGCCCGCCCTGCAGCACGATGCGTTCACCGTCCGTGGCATGCCGGGCATAGGCCGAAAACGCGGCGCCGACCACCAGCAGCTCCAGGCACGCAAAAGGCATCACCAGGGTCGCGCCCTGGGACCAGAAGAATCCCGCAATGCTCAGGGAAACCGCACACAGCGACAGGTACAGCCACAGCAATTGCGCCGGTGTCACCGAGCAATTGCGCTTGAGCAGCCATTGAACCGCCGGCTGGCCCTGACCGTTCGGGCCGGAAGCCGTGGCGAAACGAAAAGCCGGAGAGACGTGCGACACGGGGCAAGACTCGAAAAATTGCCGCCGATCAACACTTTCGGCCGCGTGGTGCGTGGGAACATACCCAAAATTCGAGTCTGGATTGTAGCCGGTTTGCCCCGTGCAAAGCTGCGGGCGGGCTGCCAGCCCCCTCCCCTCAGGAGCTATGACGGGAACCCTGCAACATCGCGCGCATGTCCGCGACGGAGACGGCGCTCATGGCGCTGACCTTGACCTTGGGCTGCGCCTTCATCGCATGCCCGTAAATGATTTCGAAGGTCAGCACCAGCCGGCCGTCGGCATGGCGCGGCAAGCTGGCCTCCAGCGCCTGCAGCAGTCGGGCCTTCCAGGCGCGGCCGCGCAGGGCCGGAAACCGCAGCGGGTGGAAATTGCGGCCGAGTTCACGCAACTCCTGCAGCAGCCGTTCGGGCGATGCAAAGGTCAGCGTGATGCGCTCCATGTCCATCACCGGCTCGGCAAAACCGGCCTGCACCAGCATGTCGCCCCAGTCGTGCATGTCGGTCAGCTGGTGGCCGGCGGGTGGCCAGCCCAGCGCCGCATAAATGTCACGCAACTCGCGCGCGGTGTCCGGCCCGAGGCAGGAAAACATCAGGAAGCCGCCGACCCGGATGGCCTGGTGCCACTCGCCAATCAGGGCCTGCGGGTCGGCCGCCTCGTGCAAGGCCATGTTGGCCCAAAGCATGTCCACGGTCCCCGCCGGCGGCGCCTCGAAACGCACCGCGGGGCCGCTCCAGCGCTTCGGGTGCCACCATGGAAACGCTATTTTTTTGATAGCTGCCTGCGCACGTCCCGCATGGGCTTCAAGCACAAAACATGTTGAATCTGGATAACGGGTGGCGAGCTGGGCATGGGCAGACACACCGCCGCGCAAGGCACCCCAGTGGAGCCAGGCCCTGGGCTGCAGCCGGATCCATTGCAGCCGGTCCAGCATGCGCTGCGCCACTTCCTCATGCAGCCAGGGCGAAACGGCCGGCGCCATGCGCTGCCACCGCCCGACAGCAGTCGGGTCCAGGGTGGGCGGGCGTTCGGTAGGCATCGGTGGAGCGGCAGAAGAAGCAGCGCCGAGTATATTGACATGATGTCGCTGCGCCTGCTTGATCTGGTTTCGCCGGCTTCCGTGCTGCAGTCACTGGCCAGCCAGTGCGCTGTGTGTCGCAGCTGGCCGGCACGCCGCGTATGCGCCGCCTGTACGGCGCGTTTCGGCCAGATGCAGGCGCGCTGCATCAGTTGCGCGCTGACGCTCCCGGTGGATCTTTCGGGGGGTCGCGGCCCGCCCTCGCTGCGCTGCGCCGCCTGTGTGCGCCAGCCGCCGCCGCTGGACACCTGTTTCGCCGCCATGCCCTACGCCTACCCCTGGTCGGAGCTGGTGGCGCGCTACAAATTCGGCGGCGACCCGGCCTGGGCCGGCGTTTTTGCCGGGCTGTTGCTGGACGTGCCCGGCGTACGCGCGCGCCTGCTCAGCCTGCAGGCCGGCGACTGGCTGATCCCGCTGCCGCTGTCGGTGCAGCGTCTGCAATCGCGCGGCTTCAACCAGGCGTGGGAACTGGTCAAGGCGCTGGCGCGCCAGAGCGGCACCGCCGCCGCGGCCGACGCCGGGCTGCTGCTGCGCATCCGGGACACGGCGCCGCAAGCCCGGCTTGGGCGGGCGGCCCGGCTGCGCAACCTCAAAGGGGCGTTTGCCGCCGATCCCCTGCGCGTGGGCGAGATCCGGGGCCGCAGTGTGCTGCTGGTGGATGACGTGATGACCAGTGGCGCTTCCCTGTTCACTGCCGCCGAGGCCTTGCGCGAGGCCGGCGCGAGCGCTGTCAGTGCGGTGGTTTTTGCCCGGACTGAATAAAGCCACACGCTCGCGCGGCGACAATCGGCGCATGTTCAACATCGTTCTGGTCGAGCCTGAAATTCCGCCCAACACCGGCAATGTGATCCGCCTGGCGGCCAACACCGGTTGCCGGCTGCACCTGATCGAGCCGCTGGGGTTTTCGATGGACGACAAACATATGCGGCGTGCCGGGCTGGATTACCACGAGTACGCCGAACTCACCCGCCATGCCGACTGGGCCGCCTTCCTCGCGGCCGGGCAGCCCGATCCGTCGCGCCTGTTTGCGCTGACCACCCGCGGCACGCGGCGCGTGCACGACACCGCCTTTGCACCCGGCGACTGGCTGGTGTTCGGCTCGGAAACACGCGGCCTGGCCCCGGAACTGCGCGACAGCTTCGCGCCGGCGCAGCGCCTGAAGCTGCCCATGCTGCCCGGGCAACGCAGCCTGAATTTATCGAACGCCGTGGCGGTGACGGTGTTCGAAGCCTGGCGCCAAAACGGTTTTGCCCAGGGCGCCTAGGGCTTCGCCGCAGCCTGCGCCCCGAATTCGGCCAGGAAATCCAGGAAGGCCCGGGTGCGCGCCGGCATGAACTTGCGCGTCGGCAAGGCCGCGTAAATCGTGAACCGGCCAAAAATCCAGTCCGGCAAGACCTGCACCAGGGTGCCGCGCGCCAGATGCGGCGCCACCAGCATGCGCGACAAAAAGGTGATGCCGGCACCGTCCAGCGCCGCGCGCAGCAACACATCGAAACTGGTGGTCTGCAGCGCCGGCTGGATGTCCACCTCCACCGGCTCGCCACCGGCCAGCGGCTGCAGGCGCGCCAGCCGGCCGTAGTGGCCGGAGTTCTGCGTCCACAGGAACTTCAGGTAGGTGTGATCACGCAAATCCTGCGGCGTGGCCGGTATGCCGGCACGCTTGAGGTAGTCGGGCGACGCACAGACGATCCACTCGGTCGTTGCCAGGGGCCTGGCCACGATGTCACCGTCGAAACCTTCATCCACCACCACAAAGGTCACATCGAACTCCTCGATGCGTGACTGCGGAAAAGGGTCGATCGCGATGTCCAGCACCACCTTGGGATGGCGCGCGTGCCAGATGGCAATGCGCGGCGACAGGAAATACGAGGCCAGCACCGGCGTCGCCAGCACATGAAGGGTGCCCTGCAGTTCGCGTGTGTGCGCCGCAGCCGCCGACTCGGCGTCTTCGACCTCGTAAAGAATCGTGCGCACCCGCATCAGGTAGGCCTCGCCAGCGTCGGTCAGGGCCAGTTTGCGCGTGGTGCGCTGCAGCAGGCGCACGCCCAGATGCTCCTCCAGCGCCGCCACCATGCGGGTGACGCCTGCGGGCGACATGTCCAGGGCACGCGCCGCCGAGGCGAAGCCGCCCTCGTCGATCACCCGCTGAAACACTTTCATCGCCTGCAATTTATCCATGTTGAAACAAATTGTAGTCCTGATCCTAGATCATTTCAATAACTGCAATGGTTAATTGACGACTATGTAGTTTTCAAATGATCTGAGTAGTTTTAAAGTTCAGTCATCGATGAGCCGGAACACACAGCAAGGACTCAGCGAGATGGTCAGACGGGAAATGTTTCCCGCACTGCCCGGAATGTTTCACCCACTTTTTCAAGGACTTTCATCATGAACACGAAATTCATCGCCTCCGCCCTGATCGCTGCTGCCGGTTTCACTTCTGCCGGCGCTTTCGCCGCCGGTGCCGACAACGCACCCGAGCAGAAAAGCAGCTTCATGAGCATGCAGACACGCGCCGAAGTGCGCGCCCAGGCCCTGGCTGCGCAGCAAGGCCCGGTCACCGCC
>JAUXPP010000132.1 GCA_030683705.1 Polaromonas sp.
CGTTGGCGAACTGCTGCACATTCTGCGTCTGGAAGCTGTTGGCCGAATAGCCGGTAGGCAGGTCCCACTTGGTCTGTGCCTGGGCCGATACCTGGAACAGGCCGGCGCAGGCCAGGGTGACACCGAAAATAGCGGTCTTCATGAGAGGCTCCTTTTTTTAGAAACTGGCAAGTTGATGATTGAGAAGATCGGTGACCAGCATGGCCCCCGGCGCGTGGGTGATGCAGAAGGCGGGTCGCGCCTGGGCAACGGCGGCCTGCGGCGTGACGCCGCAGGCCCAGAACACCGGAATCTCGTCCGGCAAAACCTCGACGGCGTCGCCGTAGTCGGGCTGGCCCAGGTCCTGGATGCCGATCTGCGCCGGGTCACCGATGTGCACCGGCGCGCCGTGCACATTCGGGAAACGTGAGGTGATCTGGATCGCCCGGATGGCGTCGGCTGCCTTGAAGGGGCGCATGGACACCACCATGGGGCCATGAAAAATGCCGGCGCGTTCGGTGGCGATATTGCTGCGGTACATCGCGACGTTGCGCTGCTGCGCAACGTGGCGCAGCGGCAGTCCGGCCTGCAGCAATGCCTCCTCGAAGGAGAAGGAACAGCCGATCACAAAAGTCACCAGGTCCTTGCGCCACAGCGCGCTGATGTCGGTCGGCATGTCCACCAGCTCGCCGCCCTCCCACACACGGTAACGCGGCACGTCGGTGCAGATGTCGATGTCGGCGCCCAGCGCCGGCAACTGCGCCTGGCCTGGCTCGGACACCGTGAGCAGGGGACAGGGTTTGGGATTGCGCTGGCAGTAGCGCAGGAAGTCGTTGGCTTCGGCCGCCGGCAGGATGACCACGTTGCCCTGCACATGTTCGCTGGCCAGGCCGCTGGTGTGCGCTGTCCAGCCGCCCCGGCGGATGACGCCGCGCACATGTGCCGCGTTGCGTATGCCTTCCCCACCGAAGACCGAGAGAGCCGATGCGGCGCTTGATTCAGACGATGTGCTCACCAAAAATTCCCCGTTGCTTGTGTCACTTTCATGACGATGGGCGAATTGTGTGAGTGTCGGTAACCTTCAGCAAATTCAAAATATTTCGCTTACGCCATCGATTTTTTCGATGCTGAATTCAACTCAAGGGTTTCCCCTGATTCGTCGTTTTGGTGCATTTTTGGGTGCGCGCGCAAAACTCATCGCCGACTGAACAACGGTTTCCACGGTCTTGGAACTGGGATCGGTGCGGTAACTCGCATGGATGGGCAGCGACTGCAGTTTCGCGTCGCATGTCAAGGGGCGCAAGCGCGCAAAACCGGCGAGCCGGTCCACCGCCGCACGCGGCAACAAGGCAACGCCGAAGCCCCCCTGCACCAGTTGCACCATGGCCGAAATCGAGGAGATGGCATGCACCTTTTTGGGTTCGAGGCGGCGCACGCGGAACAGATCGAGCAGGGTCACATGGGGTTGCGAGCCTTTCTGGAAGGTCAACAATTCCATTTCAGCAAGGTCTTCCAGCCGGTAATTTCTTTTTTTATGCAGGTCCGGATGCCCCACAAAAGCCATCTCCATGGTCGGCAAGGCCTGGTTGCGCACCCCTTCACTGGAAGCCGGCAACACGGCAAACACCAGGTCCAGCGTGCCGCGCTGGATCAGGTCGACCAGGATGGGCGTGGTCTCCACGGTCAGCTCCAGTTCCAGCCCCGGGTGGTCGGCGCGCAACTTCTCGAGCCAGGGAATCAGCCAGGAATGCAGCACCGACTCGATCGCGCCTATGCGCATGGACACCGCCATGGGCTGGCCCGAACCCATCTCCTGCTTGACCTCGCGCTGCAGCTCCAGCAGTTTTTCGGCGTACACCAGGAAACGCGCGCCGGCGCCGGTGAGCTTGAACTGCTTGTCCCGGCGGTCCAGCAGCAGCACGCCCAGCTCTTCTTCCAGCGTGGCAATGCGGCTGGACATGGCAGACTGCGTGAGATACAGCTTCTCGGCGGCCCGCGAAATGCTTTTCAGCGAGGCCACCCAGTAAAAAGCTTCAACAAAGCGGAGGTTCATGGCGCGGACCTGGAAGTGTCGTGAGGGTTTTTTTGGGGTATGTCCGGGGAACTGGCGCGGGATTTGCGTCTATCCTATCCATACTTAGCATCCTCAACCATCCTATTTGCCCAGGAGCTTTTCATGACATTCAAACCCGCACTGATCGCCGCCGCCCTGTGCCTCGGCACCGCAGCCTTTGCCCAGACCAAGTGGGACCTGCCCGCCGCCTACCCGGCCACCAACTTCCACAGCGAAAACCTGGTGCAGTTCGCCAACGATGTGGACAAGGCCAGCGGCGGCAAGCTCAAGATCACGGTGCATGCCAACGCGTCGCTGTTCAAGGCGCCGGAAATCAAGCGCGCCGTGCAGGGTGGCCAGGCGCAAGCCGGCGAAATCCTGCTGGCCAACTTCCAGAACGAATGGCAGATTTTCGGCACCGACGGCCTGCCCTTCCTGGCGGACAGCTACGACAGCTCGATGAAGCTGTACAAGGCGCAAAAGCCGGCCCTCGAAAAGAAGCTGGGTGAGCAGGGCCTCCAGCTGCTCTACGCCGTGGCGTGGCCGCCGCAGGGCATCTACTCCAAGAAGCCGATCAACTCCGTCGCCGACCTCAAGGGCATCAAGTGGCGCGCCTACAGCCCGTCCACCTCGCGCATCGCCGAGCTGGTCGGCGCGCAACCCGTGACGGTACAGGCCGCCGAGTTCTCGCAGGCGCTGGCGACCGGTGTGGTGGAGTCCACCATGACTTCCGGCGCAACCGGTGTGGACAGCAAGCTCTACGAACACCTCAAGTATTACTACGACACCCAGGCCTGGTTGCCCAAAAACGCGGTCATCGTCAACAAGGCGGCATTTGACGCGCTGGACGCACCGACCAAACAGGCGGTGCTCAAGGCGGCGGCCGACGCCGAGGTCCGCGGCTGGACCGCCAGCAAGGGCGTCAACACCAAAACGCTGGAAACCCTGAAGGCCAATGGCATGCAGGTGCTGCCGCCCTCGGCCGCGCTCAAGGCAGACCTTAAAAAGGTCGGCGACACCATGCTCAAGGAATGGATAGACAAGGCCGGCCCCGAAGGCCAGGTGATTGTCGACAACTTCCGCAAGTAAACACGCGGCATGCGCAAGCTGCTCGACGGCCTCTACAACAGCGCCGCCGCCCTGGCGGCGCTTTTCATGGTGGGCCTGCTTGTCATGGTGCTGCTGTCCATCGTCAGCCGCCAGTTGCACTTCCACGTGCCCGGCACCGATGCCTACGCCGGTTACCTGATGGCCGCCAGCGGCTTTCTGGCGCTGGCGCACACGCTCAAGCGCGGCGAACATATTCGCGTGACCTTGCTGCTCAATGCCCTCAAGGGCAAGTCCAAAAAGGCCATGGAAATCTGGTCGCTGGCGGTGGCCACCCTGCTGGCACTGCTGTTTGCGGTCTACAGCTGCAAGCTGGCCTGGCAGTCGCGTGCCTTCCACGACATCTCCACCGGCAGCGATGCCACGCCGCTGTGGATCCCCCAAATTGCCATGGCGCTCGGCGCGGTCATCCTGCTGATCGCCTTCATCGATGAACTGGTGCTGGAGATCCAGGGCCGGCGCGTCACGGCGGCCAGCGCCGAAGCCCTGCGCAACGAATGAGTTTCATGTTGTCTGCCTTCACATTTTCAAGGGACGCCAGGCCATGAACGACCTGAGCATCATGGCGCTGCTGGTGCTGTCGCTGTTTTTCATCCTCGGCACCGGTGTCTGGATCGGCCTGACGCTGTCGGGCGTGGCCTGGATAGGCATGCAGCTGTTCACCACACGCATGGCCGGCGACGCCATGGCCGTCACCATCTGGGGCTCGGCCTCGAGCTGGACGCTGACGGCCCTGCCGCTGTTTGTCTGGATGGGCGAAATCCTGTTTCGCACCCGGCTCTCGCAGGACATGTTCAAGGGCCTGGCGCCCTGGATGCAGGCCCTGCCCGGACGGCTGCTGCACACCAACGTGGTCGGCTGCACGATTTTTGCAGCGGTGTCGGGCTCCAGCGCCGCGACCTGTGCAACCATCGGCAAGATGACCCTGCCCGAACTCAAGCGCCGGGGTTACCCGGAGCCCATGATCATCGGCACGCTGGCCGGCGCCAGCACGCTGGGCCTGTTGATCCCGCCGTCCATCATCATGATCGTGTACGGGGTGGCGGCCGAGGTGTCGATTGCCAAGCTCTTCATCGCCGGCGTCCTTCCCGGCATCCTGCTGGCATTCCTGTTTTCGGGCTACATCATGGTCTGGGCATTGCGCAACCCGGACCAGATACCACCCCGGGACGAAAAAACCACCCTGCTGCAAAAGCTGTCCGCCTCGCGCGCCCTGATCCCGGTGGTGCTGCTGATCGCCGGCGTGCTTGGCTCCATCTACACCGGCATTGCCACGGCCACCGAAGCTGCCGCCATCGGCGTCGTGGGTTCGCTGGTCATCTCTGCCTTGCAGGGCTCGATGAGCTGGGCCACCTTCCGCGATGCGCTGATGGGGGCCACGCGCCTGTACTGCATGATCGCGCTGATCCTGGCCGGCGCCGCTTTCCTTACCCTTTCCATGGGTTACATCGGCTTGCCGCGCCATCTGGCCGAGTGGATAGGTTCGCTGGGGCTGAGCCAGGGCCAGCTGATCCTCGCGCTGGCGGTGTTCTTCATCATTCTCGGATGCTTCCTGGATGGCATCTCCATGGTGGTGCTGACCATGGGCGTGCTGATGCCGACCATCCAGAAAGCCGGCATCGACCCGATCTGGTTCGGCATCTTCATCGTGCTGGTGGTCGAGATGGCGCAAATCACGCCACCGGTTGGTTTCAACCTGTTTGTGCTGCAGGGCATGACGGGCAAGGAGCTGACCTGGATCGCCAAAGTCACCCTGCCCATGTTTTTCCTGATGTGCCTGGCGATTGTGTTGATCTATGCCTTGCCCGGGATCGTCACCTGGCTGCCGCAGCAGATGAGCCGCTAACAGCGCAGTCACCGATACCCCTTGCCGCGGCCGATTTTCAGCCGGGTGAGCAAAGGTCACGCCGATAGAATGGGCCGTGATGCTCCTTCTCCTGCTTGTCCTGCCCTTTCTTGCCAGCGTGATCGCGGCGGCCTTGCCGGCCAACGCGCGCAACCGGGAATCGACGCTGGCAGGGCTGGTCGCGCTCGGCTGCGCCTTGCAGGCAGCCTGGCTGTTCCCGCAACTCGCCGACGGCAATGTGATCCGCGAAGAGATCGCCTGGGTGCCGGAGCTGGGCCTGAACCTGGTGCTGCGCATGGACGGCTTTGCCTGGCTGTTCTGCATGCTGGTGCTCGGGATAGGCGCGCTGGTGGTGCTGTATGCGCGTTACTACATGTCCGCCTCGGACCCGGTGCCGCGTTTTTTCTCTTTCTTCCTGGCCTTCATGGGTTCCATGATCGGCGTGGTGCTCTCGGGCAACCTGGTGCAGCTGGTGATGTTCTGGGAGCTGACCAGCCTGTTTTCCTTTCTGCTGATCGGCTACTGGCACCACCGGCGTGACGCGCGGCGCGGCGCCCGCATGGCGCTGACGGTGACCGGCGCCGGCGGCCTGTGCCTGCTGGCCGGCGTGCTGCTGCTGGGGCGCATCACCGGCAGCTACGACCTGGACCTGGTGCTGGCCTCGGGCGAGGACATCCGCGCGCATCCGCTCTACACCCCGGTGCTGGTGCTGGTGCTGCTCGGCGCCTTCACCAAAAGCGCGCAGTTCCCCTTCCATTTCTGGCTGCCGCGCGCGATGGCCGCGCCGACCCCGGTGTCGGCCTACCTGCACTCGGCCACCATGGTCAAGCTCGGTGTGTTCCTGATGGCGCGGCTGTGGCCGGTGTTCTCGGGCACCAGCGAATGGTTCTGGCTGGTCGGCGGCGCGGGCGCCATCACCCTGCTGCTGGGCGGCTTCATTGCCATGTTCCAGCGCGACCTGAAGTCCTTGCTGGCCTACTCGACCATTTCCCACCTCGGGCTGATCACCCTGCTGCTCGGGCTGAACAGCCCGCTGGCCGCGGTGGCCGCCGTCTTCCACATCATGAACCACGCGACCTTCAAGGCCTCGCTGTTCATGGCGGCCGGCATCATCGACCACGAAACCGGCACGCGCGACATCCGCAAGCTCAGCGGCCTGATGCGGCTGATGCCCATCACCGGCACGCTGGCCGTGATTGCCAGCGCCTCGATGGCCGGTGTGCCGCTGCTCAACGGTTTCCTGTCCAAGGAAATGTTTTTTGCGGAGACCGTCTACATCCAGTCCACGGGGTGGCTCAACTGGGGACTGCCCGTGATCGCCACGCTGGCCGGCATGTTCAGCGTGGCCTATTCGGCGCGTTTTGTGTTCGACGTTTTTTTCGGCCCGCCCTGCGGAGTTGCTGCCCCCACGCTCGGCACTGACGTGTCCTCACTGCCCCCCAAGGGGGCTGCCACCGCCTTGGGGCGGCCCGGCGGCGGTGGCGGCGTCCCGAAAAAACCGCACGAGCCGCCGCACTGGATGCGGGTGCCGGTCGAGCTGCTGGTGCTGGTCTGCCTGGTCGTGGGGGTTGCGCCGCACTGGTCGGTCGGGCCGCTGCTGGCCGAAGCCGCCCGGCCGGTGGTTGGCGGCAGCTTGCCGGCCTACAGCCTGGCGGTCTGGCACGGCTTCAACCTGCCACTGGTCATGAGTTTCGTCGCCATGGCCGGCGGCGCCGGGCTCTACCTGCTGCAACGGCGCGGCCGGGCGCTCGGCCATCTGGCGCACACCCCCCTGTTACACCACTTTGACGGCCAGCGAATTTTCGAGAACGTGCTGGCTCGCGTCAGCGAGGTCGGCCGGCGCAGCCGTTACCTGCTGGGCACGCGGCGCCTGCAGTCGCAGTTGCTGATCCTGCTGATGATCGCGCTGGCCGGGGCCGCAGCCGCACTGTGGCTGACGCCTGCCGAACGCGGCAAGCGCGAGCCGCTGGCCTTCTCGCCGATGTTTGCCATGACCTGGGTCATCGGTGCGGTCTGTGCGGTGGCGGCCGCCTGGCAGGCCAAGTTCCACCGTCTGGCTGCCCTGATGCTGGTGTCGGGCGCGGGCCTGGTGTGCTGCATCACCTACATCTGGTTTTCGGCGCCCGATCTGGCATTGACGCAGCTGGTGGTGGAAGCCGTGACGACCGTGCTGGTGTTGCTGGGCCTGCGCTGGCTGCCCATGCGCAAGGTGATTGTCCAGCCACTGCGCGACCGCCTGCCGCTGTGGGGGCGGCGCGGGCGCGACCTGGGCATCGCCATCCTGGCCGGCGCCGGCATGGCGGCGCTGTCGTGGACCGTGATGACACGCCGGTTCCCCGAAAGCATTTCCCCCTTCTTCCTCGACCGGGCGCTGACCGAGGGCGGCGGCACCAACGTGGTCAACGTGATGCTGGTGGACTTCCGCGGATTCGACACCTTCGGCGAAATCACCGTGCTCGGTATTGTGGCGCTGACCGTGTACGCGCTGCTGCGCCGCTTCCGGCCTGCGCTGGAATCCATGGCCCTGCCCGCACAGCAGCGCGCGCAGGCCGACGATGGCAGCAGCGACCTGCTGAACCCGCGCCGCGCCGTGGACACGGCTATCGGCTACCTGATGGTGCCGGCCGTGCTGGTGCGGCTGCTGCTGCCGGTTTCGGTGCTGGTGTCGGTGTACTTCTTCATGCGCGGCCACAATGCGCCCGGCGGCGGTTTTGTGGCCGGGCTGGTGATGTCGGTCGCGCTGCTGCTGCAGTACATCGTCTCCGGCACCGAGTGGGTCGAGGAACACCTGCGCATTTACCCGCGCCGCTGGATCGCCATCGGCCTGTTGCTCGCACTGGCCACCGGCGGCGGTGCGGTGGTGCTGGGCTATCCCTTCATGACCACACACACGGCCCACCTGCACCTGCCGCTGCTGGGCGACATGCATGTGCCGAGCGCGCTGTTTTTCGACATGGGCGTTTTCTCCATCGTGCTCGGCTCCACCATGCTGATCCTCACGGCCCTGTCGCACCAGTCGGTGCGCAGCCACCGCTGGGCCGAAGAAAATGAGCCCCCCCCTGCGGCGGGCTCACTGCGTGTAGCCGCCCCTCCCCCTGGGGGGACGACATCTGCGGTCCGGCAAAGCCGGTCCCGCGATGTCCTTGGTGAAGAGGGTTCTTTACGTACCGGGGGGGAAACCTGATGGAAATCGTCCTCGCCCTCGGCATCGGCGTGCTCACCAGCGCGGGGGTCTATCTGCTGCTGCGTCCGCGCACCTTCCAGGTGATCATGGGCCTGACGCTGATCTCCTACGCGGTCAACCTCTTCATTTTCAGCATGGGCCGCCTCAAGGTCGACAGCGAGCCGGTGCTGGTGACCGGCATCCGGGCCACGTTGGCCAACACCGCCGACCCCATGCCGCAGGCGCTGGCATTGACGGCCATTGTCATCGGCTTCGCGATGACGGCCCTGTTCCTGGTGGTGATGCTGGCTTCGCGCGGCCTGGCCGGCACCGACCATGTGGACGGCAAGGATGACGCCGGGGACGACACCCGTGTCCATGCCAGAGGAGCGCCGGAATGAGCGAACTCCTGCGCTGGCTGGACACGCTGCTCGAGGCCACCATGCCGCACCTGGTGGCCGTGCCCATCCTCGTTCCCATGCTGACCGCCGCGCTGATGCTGTTGCTGGGCGAGCACCGCCGCCGCACCAAGGCAGCGCTGACCGTGGTGTCCGGCCTGATCGGCCTGCTGGCCGCGCTGGCGCTGCTGCGCTGGGTGAATGCGCTGGACACCGGTACCGGGCCCGGCTCCATCGGCGTGTACCTGGCGGGCAACTGGCGCGCACCGTTCGGCATCGTGCTGGTGGCCGACCGGCTGTCCACACTCATGGTTGCCCTGACCGGCGTGATTGCCTTCGCCGTGTCGATCTATTCGACCTCGCGCTGGGACCGCGCGGGCGTGCATTTCCACCCCCTGCTCCAGCTGCAGCTGATGGGCCTGAATGGCGCCTTCCTGACCGGCGACCTGTTCAACCTGTTCGTCTTTTTCGAAGTCATGCTGGCCGCCTCCTATGGCCTGCTGCTGCACGGCTCAGGGCGCCTGCGGGTCGGTGCCGGCCTGCACTACATCGCGATCAACCTGGTCGCATCCTCGCTGTTTCTGGTCGGTGCGGCCTTGCTCTACGGCGTGACCGGCACGCTCAACATGGCCGACCTGGGTCTGCGCATCGCCCGGCTGGACCCGGCCGACCGCGGCCTGGTCCATGCGGCGGCGGCTATTCTGGCCACGGCCTTTTTTGCCAAGGCCGGCGCCTGGCCCCTGAACTTCTGGCTGGTGCCGGCCTACAGCGCGGCGGTGGCGCCGGTCAGCGCGGTGTTTGCCCTGCTGACCAAGCTGGGCATTTACACCGTGCTGCGGGTGTGGACCGTGCTGTTCGCGCCGGACACCGGCGCGTCGGCGCAGTTCGGCCAGGAAGTGCTGCTGGCCATCGGACTGTCCACGCTGTTTGTCAGCGCCCTGGGCATCACCGGCACGCAGCGCCTGTCGCACCTGGCCGGTTATGCCGTGCTGATCTCGGCCGGCACACTGCTCACCGCCATCGGCCTGGGACAGCCGGCAGTCTGGGCCGGCGCCCTGTATTACCTGCTGAGCTCGACGCTGGCCGCCAGCGCCTTCTTCCTGCTGATCGACATGATCGAGCGCTGGCGCAACGCGGGCGCCAGCATCGCGCCCCACGAACAGGCCGGCAACGCGCCGTTTCTGTCGGAAGACCTGACCGCCATTGACAATGTGAACCTCGACGACGAACAGCAGGCCCTCTACGGCCGCGCGATACCTGCCGGGATTGCCTTCCTCGGGCTGGGTTTTGTGGCCTGTACGCTGCTTCTGGCCGGGCTGCCGCCCCTGTCGGGTTTTGTCGGCAAGTTTGCGATGCTGTCGGCGCTGCTGGATACACCGGTGATCTCACCGGCAAACTGGAGTTTCGTGGCGCTGCTGCTGCTCTCCGGTTTCCTGACGCTGGTGGCGCTGAGCCGGGCCGGCATCCGCTATTTCTGGACGCAACCCATGAGCAGCATGCCGGCCTTGCGCACGCTGGAGGTTGTGCCGGTCGCAGCGCTGCTGGCAGCGACTGTCGTGCTGAGCATCCAGGCCGGCCCTGTCATGCGCCATGCCGGTGACACGGCGAACAACCTGTTCACGGCCAACGCCTACCGCAAGGCGGTGATGGGCGCACGGCAGGTCCCCAACCCGCCCGTGCGCAGGGTGGCGCCATGATGCGGCGCTGGCTGCCGTCGCCGCCGCTGTCGCTGGCGCTGTTTGTCATCTGGCTGTTGCTGAACCAGACGCTGGATCTGGGCACCCTGCTGCTTGCGGCGATTTTTGCCGTGATCGTGCCCTTGCTGACCCGCGGCCTGCGGCCGGCCACCGTGCGCATGCGCAAGCCCGGTGTCGCGCTGCGCCTGACGGCGCGCGCGCTGGGCGACATGCTGCACTCGGCGCTGACCGTCGGCAAGCTGCTGCTGACCCGGCGCTCGGCGCAGATCCACGGCCAGTTCGTGGAGATCCCGCTGGATGTGCGTGACCCGAATGCCCTGGCCATGCTGGCCATGATCTGCTGCCTGACGCCCGGCACCGCCTGGGGCGAACTGTCCTTCGACCGCTCGCGGCTGCTGCTGCATGTGTTCGACATGAAAGACGAAGCCGCTTTCATCACCATGATCAAGACGCGTTACGAAGCCCCGTTGATGGAGATTTTCGAATCATGAGCGACATTCTTTTCTGGGGACTCAAACTCGCCCTGTTCCTGCTGGCCGTGGCCATGTTGTGCGCGGTGACCCGGTTGCTGATCGGACCCACCGCGCAGGACCGGGTGATGGCGCTGGACTGCCTTTACATCAACGGCATGCTGATGACGCTGGTGCTGGGCATCGTGTACGCCAGCAATGTGTATTTCGAGGCCGCCATGCTGATTGCCCTGTTCGGTTTTGTCGGCTCCACGGTGGTGGCCAAATTCCTGCTGCGCGGCGAGGTGATCGAATGAGCACCGCGCTGCCGCTGTGGGCGGAGATTCTCACCGCGGTGTTCGCGGTACTGGGCGCGGCGTTTGCCGCCGTGGGCTCCTTCGGGCTGGTGCGGCTGCCCACATTTTTCGACCGCATCCACGCACCCACCCTGGGTGCCACGGCCGGTGTCTGGTGCATCACCATCGCCACCATCACCTACTTTTCGGTGCAGGGCTACAACCTGTTCCTCCACGCCGTGCTGATCACGCTGTTTGTGGCGCTGACAGCGCCCGTCACGACCATTTTCCTGATGCGCGCGACCCTGTTCCGCGAACGCCAGAAAGGCGGCGCCGTGCCGCCGGCCGCGCTCTCGACCGCCTCTGCCCCGTCCGATACCGGCCAGCCGGCCGGGCCGCGCGACCGCTAGGAGAAGCCCCTATGCACGCTGTTCTTGCCATCTGCCTGGGTGCCAGTGCCGGCGCCCTGGCCCGCTGGGGCCTGGCCCTGTGGCTCACGCCCGGCGGCCTCCTGCCCTGGGGCACGCTGGCCGCCAACCTGATAGGCGGCTACCTGATCGGCGTATGTATCGCCGTCTTCCAGTCGCTGCCGCAACTCGATCCGGTCTGGCGTTTGATGCTGGTGACCGGCTTCCTGGGCGGACTCACGACCTTCTCATCGTTTTCTGCCGAAGTGGTGACTTTTTTGATGGAAGAACGTTATGGACTGGCACTCGGCACCGCCGCGCTGCATGTGCTGGGCTCGCTGCTGCTGACCGTGGTGGGCATCAAGAGTGCTCTGTTTTTGATAGCTGCTCGCGCACAGTAGGAAAGGGCCGGAGGCCGAAAACAGGGTCAACTCCGGCGAGCTGGCAGGCCTTGGCGTCAGTGCGGGCGCAGAACCCACACCAGGCACACGGCGGCCAGGACATAACTCGCGGCGGCGCCGGCAAGCGCCGGCCCGGAAGCCTGCCACGCCCGCAGCAGGGCCAACAGGCCTATCGCGGACATGGCATAAAGAATCGCGGCGAGCAGATACGCCTGGGGCGCCGGTACGAACACCGACGGTCCGCCGCGTTTCGGCGATGTGGCAAAGCCCGACTGCGCCACGATCAGGCAGCCCCCAGCCATCCCGAGAAGCACAATTGCCGCGATGGCCACCTGTGCGCCGGTTCCGGGAACGGGGGAGGGTTTCATGCGCCTGGGCTTGAGGAACGGCGCCAGCCCGAAAGTTCTGCGCGCCCGGCTCAGGACGGCAACCGGTCCACGCCACACACCAGCATGCCCGCATCGTTTTCCAGCACCGCGCGCTCGTTCTTGGCCTGGGCCACTTCCATGTCACGCGGCAGTACCACGCCGTTTTTCACGGCCAGCACCTCGGCCATCACGCTGACTGCGATTTCGGGCGGGGTTTTGCTGCCGATGTAGATACCGATGGGCCCGCGCAGGCGCGCGAGCGTGGCCTCATTCAGGCCGAAGTGGTCGGCCATGCGCTGGTGGCGTGTCTCGTTGTTGCGGCGCGAACCGATGGCGCCTATGTAAAACGCGTCGGTGCTCAGCGCCTCCATCAGCGCCAGGTCGTCGAGTTTGGGATCGTGTGTGAGCGCAATCACGCAGCTGCGGCGGTCCGGCTTGAAGGCCGTCACCACGTCGTCGGGCATGTCGCTGAGGACTTTGGCGCCGGGGACCGACCAGGCACTGCGGTACTCCTCGCGCGGGTCGCAGACGGTGACGGCGAAACCGCTGAACAGCGCCATGGTCGCCAGGTACTCCGTCAATTGGCCTGCACCTATCAGCAGCATGCGGTACTCGGGACCGAAGGTGTTGACCAGTACCAGCGCGCTCACACCGAGCTCGGCCGGCGCCGTGGCCGGCGCCAGTGTCACCGCGCCATCGGTGAGGCGCACGCTGCGCTGCATCAGTTGCCCGGCTTCCAGCGCCTGCACCAGCTCGGCGAGCGCGCCGGCCTCCGGGTCGTATTCGAGCAGCAACTCCAGCGTGCCGCCGCAAGGCAAGCCGAAGCGGTGCGCCTCGTCGGCGGTGATGCCGTACTTGACAAAGGTGGGCGGCCCGGACGGAATGACCTTGGCGCCTGCGCCCACCGAGCCGCCCGCCGCATAAGCCTGGGTGTACTGGTAGATCAGGTCGTCTTCGATACAGCCGCCCGAGACCGACCCGACCACGGCGCCGTCCTCGCACAGCGCCATGATGGAGCCGACCGGACGCGGCGACGAACCCCAGGTGCGCACCACCGTCGCCAGCAGCGCGCGTTTGCCCGTCTGGCGCCAGTCGCGCAGGGTGCGCAACACCATGACATCGAGGTTTTCCATCCTTGACCTCCTTGTGCGTGAGCTGCCGCTCAGCTGCCGAGCCAGACGGCGACAGCCAGCGCCGCCGCGCCCGCCACCCAGACCCACAGCGGAATGCCGGAGGGGCCGGCCGCGGCCGTGCCCGGGCTGTCGGCCTCGACCTCGCCCATGACCATTTTGGCCGCATAACTCTCGGGGTGCAGGCGTTGCATCTCCTCGTCAAACCGCTTGAAGAAGTCTTCCGCCATGGACTTGGCCGCGCCGTCGATCAGGCGCTGGCCAAGCTGGGCAACCTTGCCGCCCACCGATGCGTGCACGGTGTAGGAGAGTTCACAGCCGTCGTCGTTGGGCGTCAATGTCACCTCAGCGCTGCCCTTGCCGAAACCGGCGACACCGCCCTGCCCGTCGAAGGACAGCTTGTAGCTGGCCGGCGGGTTCATCTCGGTCAGCGAAATCTTGCCGGTGAATTTGGCCGAGACCGGGCCGATTTTCAGCGCCATCGCGATCGCATACTGGTTCTCGCCGGTGGCTTCGACCTTGTCGCAGCCCGGAATGCAGGCCTTGAGCACGGCCGGGTCATTGAGCGCATCCCAGGCCTGTTGTTGTGTGACCGCGAGCTGGCGGCTTCCCTGCATGTCCATGTGGTTTCCCTCTTTCCTGCTATTTGCTTGTGTGAGCGTGTTTATTTCTTCATCAGAGCTGCGAGGCTGGCCGCGAGTTCCTCCAGCTTGCTCAGGTTATGTACCGCCAGCATGCCGTGGGCATGGGCATTCAGCACCGCGGCACCACGCGCCAGCGGCGCATAGCCGTCAAAACGCAGCAGCGGGTTGAGCCAGAGCAGGCGGCGGCTGCGCCGTCGCAGCCAGGCCAGCTCGCGCGCCAGCTCGGCCGGCGCGCCGGTGTCCAGCCCGTCGGTGATCACCAGTACGATGGTACGCCGGCCGACCAGGCGGCGCGCATGGCGCTCGCGCAGGCTGGCCAGCGAAGCGCCGAGCTGGGTGCCGCCGGCGAAGTCTTCAATCGCCAGGCTGGCGTGGGCCAGCATCTCGTCGGTGTCGGCCTGGCGGAAGGCTGGCGTGAGGTCGGTCAGGTGCATGCCGAAGGCGAACACATCGCGCTGCGGATGCCGCCGGGTTGCCGCATGCAAAAAGGCCAGCAACAGGCGTGCATAACGTTCCATGGAACCCGACACATCGACCAGCACCAGCAAAGGCAGGGCCTGCTCGCGCCGCTGCAGCCGCGGCAGGTGCATCAGCTCGCCACCGGTTCGCGCGGCCTGGTGCATCACGCCGGGCCAGTACACACGGTTGCCGCCAGCCGCGGGCCGGCTGCGCCGTGAGGCGAACATGGGCAAGGGCAGCTTGATGTCGCGCGCCAGCCGCTCGACCAGCCGGTACTCGGTGGCCGACAAGGCGTTGAAGTCGGCATGATGCAGGCGTTCGATGTCGCTGGCGGTCATGGCCGCATCGAACTCGACCTTCTGGTCCTCTTTGGCCGGCGCGGCCTGCTGGCCGAAGGACTGCTGCGGCGCCAGCGCCTCGCGCACACGCGGCCGGCGCTTGCTGGGCTCGGCCTTGCCCTCGGCGCTGGGCAGCAGTTGCGCCAGCAGCTTGTTGGCGACTTTCGGGTCCTGGAAATAGACGTCGAACAATTCGCGGAACACCAGCCGGTCCTGTTCGCGGCTGATCATCACCGCCTCGAAGGCGGCGCTCAGGTCGTTCTTTTCGCTGATGCCGACGGCCAGGGCCGCTTCCTTGGCCAGACCAATCCGCTGGCTGTCGACCTTGACGCCGGCACGGCGCAGGGCCCGGCCGAAACCGGCAATGTTGTCGGCGAGTTTGCCGCTGCGTGCGTCCCCCAGCAACATGGACTAAGCCTGCTGTTTCATTCGGCGCCCGCCTCTTCAGGCTTGAGCAGGTCCACGGCCAGCGCGTGCGTGAGCGCGGCCACGTCTTCGCGCTGCTTGAACAAAATGCCGGCGGTGTCGGCCACCACTTCCGGGTCCACCACCAGGGTGTCCAGCGCCACCAAGGCCTTGGCCCACTCGACACTTTCGGCGATGCCGGGCGCACGCTGGAAGGCGTTGCCAAACGGTGAGCGGCGCAGCCGGTCCACAAAGGCCGCGACCTGCGCCGAGAGTTGCTCGCCGGCTTCCGGCACCTGGGCGCGGATGATGGCCAGCTCCCTGTCGCGGTCCGGGTAGTCCAGCCAGTGGTAGAGGCAGCGGCGCTTGACGGCATCGTTGAGCTCGCGCGTGCGATTGCTGGTGAGGATGGTAACCGGCGTCACCTGCGCACTGACGGTGCCGATTTCCGGAATGCTGACCTGGTACTCGCCAAGGTATTCGAGCAGGAACGCCTCGAAGGGCTCGTCGGCGCGGTCCACCTCGTCAATCAGCAGCACCGCGCCGGGCGCTGGCGCCTGCAGGGCCTGCAACAGCGGCCGGCGTATCAGGTAACGGTCCTGGTAGACCTCGCTCTCGACATCCGCGCTATCACTTCTACCCTCCACGGCACGCATGTGCAGCAACTGCGCCGCGTAGTTCCACTCGTACAGCGCTTCACGCTGCTCCAGGCCGTCGTAACACTGCAGGCGGATCAGCTGGCGCTGCAGCGCCAGCGCCAATGCCTTGGCCAGCTCGGTCTTGCCGACGCCGGGCTCGCCTTCGAGCAGCAGCGGGCGCTGCAGCCTGAGCGCCAGGAACACGGCGGTGGCCAGGCGCCGGTCGGCAAAATAACCGGCCTGCTGCAAGGCCTGCGCCAGCGCATCTATGGTGGGAAAAGGGGTCATCGGATCAGTTTAGCCTGCACCTCAGGTGCTATCAATTCAGGAGCTGCTTGCGCTGGTCCAGCAAGGGCTGGAAGCACTTTTTGCTCCATACCACCCCTGCCCCCATGACCGCTGCGCTTCAGCCGGCCAGCGCCTTCGCCACGCCGCGCTGCGTCTGCACGCTGATCAGGTTGGCGCGGTAGGCCGCGGTCGCGTGGATGTCGCTGTTGAGATCCGTCGCGTCTATCTTCACGCCGGCTGCCGCCTCGGGTGTGAAGCTCTTGCCGAGTGCCGCTTCCAGCCCGGCATGCCGGAACACGCCGCTGGAGGCGCCGGTGACGGCTACCCGCACGCCGGCGTCGAACTGCGCCACAAACACACCGACCAGCGCAAACCGCGAGGCGGGCTGCTTGAACTTCATGTAGGCCGCGCGTTTGGGAATCGGGAAGCTGATCGCCGTGATCAGTTCGCCCTCGTTCAGCGCCGTGGCAAACATGCCCTGGAAGAAATCATCGGCGGCGATCTTGCGTCCCGTGGTGTGGATGGTGGCGCCCAGCGCCAGCACCGCGCTCGGGTAACAGGCCGAGGGGTCGTTGTTGGCGACCGATCCGCCCAGCGTGCCCATGGCGCGCACCTGGCGGTCGCCGATGTTGGCGGCCAGGTCGGCCAGTGCCGGAATCGCCGATTTGACCTCGGCGCTGTTGGCGACGTCGAGATGGCGGGTCATGGCGCCGATGACGATGCTGTTGCCTTCGCGCTTGATGCCAGTCAGTTCCTTGATGCCGCTCAGGTCGGCGAGCTGGTCCGGGCTGGACAGGCGCAGTTTCATCGAGGCCAGCAGGGTCTGCCCGCCGGCCAGCGGTTTGGCGCCGGCTGCGGCGAGTCTGGCGGCGTCGGCCAGCGAGGCGGGTCGTTCCAGGGTGAAGGGATACATGGTCTTTTCTCCTTGGGATCTGTTTATTTTTTGGCGGACTGTATGGCTTCCCAGACACGGCTGGACGACGCGGGCATGTCGAAATCAGTCACGCCCAGCGGCCTCAGCGCGTCCAGTACGGCATTGATGACGGCCGGCGGCGAACCAATGGCGCCGGCCTCGCCGCAGCCCTTGGCGCCCAGCGGGTTGTGGCTGCACGGCGTGCACAAGGTGTCCAGCTTGAAGCTGGGCATGTCGTCGGCGCGCGGCATCGCGTAGTCCATGAAGGAGCCGGTCAGCAACTGGCCGGATTCCGGGTCGTAGACGCAGTTCTCCAGCATGGCCTGGCCTATGCCCTGCACCAGCCCGCCATGCACCTGGCCTTCGACAATCATCGGGTTGATGATGTTGCCGAAATCGTCCACCGCTGTGAAGCTGTCGACCCGCACCACACCGGTCGCGGGATCGACCTCGACCTCGCAGAGGTAGGTACCGGCCGGGAAGGTGAAGTTGGTCGGGTCGTAAAACGCGGTCTCGTTCAGGCCGGGCTCCAGTTTGTCCAGCGGGTAGTTGTGCGGCACGTAAGCCGTCAGCGCCACCTGGCCGAAGGTCACCTTCTTGTCGGTGCCCTTGATGGTGAACTCGCCGTTGGCAAACTCGACGTCGGCGTCGCTGGCTTCCATCAGGTGGGCCGCAATCTTCTTGGCCTTGGTCTCGATCTTGTCGAGCGCCTTCATGATGGCCGTGCCGCCCACCGACATGGAGCGCGAGCCGTAGGTGCCCATGCCGAAAGGCACACGCCCGGTGTCACCGTGCACGATGTCCACCGCGTCCACCGAAATGCCCAGGCGTGCCGCCACCACCTGCGCAAACGTGGTCTCATGGCCCTGGCCGTGGCTGTGCGAGCCGGTGAACACCGTCACGCTGCCGGTCGGGTGCACGCGCACCTCGCCGCATTCGAACAGACCGGCACGCGCGCCGAGCGCACCGGCGATGTTGCTGGGCGCCAGGCCGCAAGCCTCGATGTAGCAGGAGTAACCGATGCCGCGCAACAGCCCTTTGGCGGCCGAGGCGGTCTTGCGCTGCTCGAAACCGGCCACCTCGGCCAGCTCGTTGCCGCGCTTGAGCAGCGCGTGGAAGTCGCCGACGTCGTACTGCAGCGCCACCGGCGTCTGGTAAGGGAAGTCCTTCACGAAGTTGCGGCGGCGGATCTCGTCCTGCGCCAGGCCCAGCTCCCAGGCGCAGCGGGTGACCAGGCGCTCGAGCAGGTAGGTGGCCTCGGGACGGCCGGCGCCGCGGTAGGCATCCACCGGCGCGGTGTTGGTGAACCAGGCATCGACCTCGACGTAAATCTGCGGGCAGGTGTACTGGCCGGCCAGCAGGGTCGCATACAGGATGGTCGGCACGGCCGGCGCAAAGGTCGACAGGTAAGCGCCCATGTTGGCGTCGGTGTGCACCCGCATCGCCAGGAACTTGCCGTCCTTGTCCATCGCCATTTCGGCGTGGCTGGAATGGTCGCGGCCGTGCGCATCGCTGACAAACGCCTCGCTGCGATCGGCCGTCCACTTGATGTTGCGGTTGAGTTTTTTCGAGGCCCAGGTCAGGCACACGTCTTCGGCATACAGGTAGATCTTGGAGCCGAAGCCGCCGCCGACGTCGGGGGCGATCACGCGCACCTTGTGCTCGGGCAGGCCCATCACAAAAGCCGTCAGCAGCAAACGTTCGACGTGCGGGTTCTGGTTGGACACATACAGCACGTATTCATCGGTGGCGCGGCTGTAGGAGCCGATCACCGCGCGCGGCTCCATCGCGTTGGGGATCAGACGGTTGTTGGTCAGGTCCAGCTTGGTCACATGCGCGGCATTGGCAAACACCGCATCGACCTGGCCCTTGTCGCCGATGGCCCATTTGTAGCAATGGTTGTCCGGCGCGGCCTCATGCAGGGCGGTGGCTTTGGCTGCGTCGGTGACACGCACCACGGCACTGAGCACCTCGTAATCGACCTCGACCAGCTCGGCCGCGTTTTTCGCCTGTTCCAGCGTCTCGGCCACGACCATGGCGACATGGTCGCCGACATAACGCACCTTGCCCTGGGCCAGGATGGGGTGCGGCGGCTCCTTCATCGGGTTGCCGTCTGTAGAGGTGATCAGCCAGCCGCACGGCAGGCCGTTGATCTTGTCGGCCGCCACGTCCTCGCCGACAAACACATCGAGCACGCCGGGCGCGGCCTTGGCGGCGGCGGTGTTGATGCTGTTGATCT